>JAZUKE010000143.1:0-3539 GCA_045643125.1 Eubacteriales bacterium | reverse complement strand
GAATGATGTGCCTGCGGGCGTGAGTAGAGGTTCCCGTGAGCAGAGGAACACATCACATCATTTTACGGCAGCGCCGTAAAACATCATTATGGCAGCGCCATAACATCACTTGCCCGTTTACGGGCAAACATCACTTTTGCTGCTTTTTTTAATTTATAAATACAACGAAAAAGAAATAAACCGCCCTCAGTCCAATGATGCGGTTTATTTCTATAAACTAAACACGGGCTAACCGTCTATCAACGGCTGCCTTTTTCTATATTCATTATATGTTACAGGAACGATTTTGTCAAGATTTTTTTATTATTTTCACGCTTCCGCGTGAAAATAATTTCTTCAATTTGTAATTTGGAATTTGTAATTTGCAATTATTCTTCAAGCAGCGCTTCCATTTCGTCGATCAGTCCGTCGAACACTTTGAGGGCTGCCGCGATGGGTTCGGGGGATTCCATATCGACGCCGGCGCGTCTGAGCAGGGTTATGGGATCAGCCTTGCAGCCGGAGGACAGGAATTCGATATACTTGTCAACAGCCGGTTTGCCCTCGGTCAGCACCTTATCTGAAAGTGCCATTGCAGCCGAGAAGCCGGTAGCGTACTGATATACATAGTAATTCATAAAGAAGTGCGGGATGCGTTCCCATTCGTAGGAGATGCCTTCGTCGATGACCATATCGTCGCCGTAATACTTCTTGTTGAGGTCATAGTACAGCTTGCAGAGCAGGTCGGCGGTCAGCGATTCGCCGGATTCGACCTTTTCGTTCATCTGCATTTCAAATTCCGCAAACATCGTCTGTCTGTAAAGGGTGGTGCGGAACTGTTCGAGGAAATGGTTGATAAGATAGGCTTTTTCTTTCTTATCGGTGGTCTTGCCGAGCAGGTAGCGCATAAGCAGCGATTCGTTGAACGTGGACGCGACCTCGGCTACAAAGATCACATAGTCGGAATATGCGGGCGACTGCGTTTTGGTGGAAAGGTAAGAATGGATGGCGTGTCCCATTTCGTGAACGAGGGTGAACGCGGAGTCGAGCGTGTCGTTGTGGTTGAGAAGCACGAAAGGATGAACGGGCGTGCCGCAGGAGTACGCGCCGCCGCGCTTGCCTTCGTTTTCGTAAACGTCGATCCAGCGGTTTGCAAAGCCTTCCTTGATGTAGGAAAGATATTCTTCACCGAGAGGAGCGAGAGCTTCGAGCGCGACCTTCTTTGAGTCCTCGAACGACATTTTTACGTCGGCATCGGGGATGAGCGGCGTGTAGATATCGTACATATGAAGCTCGTCAACGCCCATCAGCTTTTTGCGGAGCTTCATATACTTATGAAGGCTCGACATATTGTCGTTGACGGTTTTGACAAGGTTTTTGTAAACGGAAACGGGGACTTCGGTGCGGAAAAGCGCACGTTCCATATTGCTTCCGAATTTTCTTGCCTTGGTATAGAACATAAGCTGCTTGACCTGACCGTCAAAGAAGCCCGCCATTGTATTTTTGAACTTGGCGTAGGTGTTGTAAACCGAATCGAAAGCCTGTTTTCTCACGTTCACGTCGGGGGATTCCATAAGGGGAATGAACGTGCCCTGGGTGACCTTCTTCGTTTCGCCGTTGGTGTCGGTTATGTCGGGGAAGGTAAGGTCGGCGTTGCGGAACGTGGAAGCCACGGTCTTTGCCACGTCGGACATTTCGCCGCTGGCGGCAAGCAGAGTTTCTTCGGCTTCGGAAAGGGTGTGCGGCTTGAAGGCGCGTTCACGGTCGAGGGAACGTCTGTAAAATTCCAGACCTTCGACGTTTTTGTAGAAGCCTTCGAGCGTTTCATCGTCTATCGAAACAAGCTCGGGAGTCTCGAACGCAAGACGTGCCGACACGGTGTTGATAACCGAAACGGCTTTGCCGAGATATCCCTGATATTTGGAATTGCCCTTGTCTTCGTCGCTTTTGAGCATAGCGTAAACGTAGAAAAGCGAAAGGGTGTCATTGAATTTTTCGCTTGTTTTAAGGTATTCGAGAAGAACGTTTCCGTCTTTGGAGATTTTACCCTTGTATGACGCGAGTTTTTCGGCTTCGGCGAGTATTTCCTCTGCCTTCGCTTCCCACGCCTCATCGGTCGGGAACAGGTCTGTGGTTGCCCAGGTGAGTTCTTGTTTTGCTTCGCAGCGTTTCATAGTTTTCCTCCAAATTATCTCATAATATTATTTATATAAATTTTAATTGACTTTTTCCGCCGCATTTGATAAAATAGACACCGTAAAGGATGGTATCGGAACAAATGAAAAATCGTTTTGAAAAATTTCTCACCCGTCTGCTTATGCTTGGTGTCGGAGCGGCAATATACGGCTTCGGCGTCGCACTCTTTCTTGATCCGTACGGAATAGCTCCCGGAGGCCTTACGGGTATCGCGGTCATCATAAACAAGTTTGCCCACATCGACACCGGTCTTATGGTGCTCGTTATGAACATACCGCTTATGATCGCGGGACTTATTAAATTCGGTAAAGAGTTTCTCGTTTCGACCATTTGGGCGACAGTCGTATCGTCGCTTTCGATGTCGTCGGGCGCGTCTTTGCTTCAATGGAACATTATCAAAAACAGTCTGCTCACGTCTTCGGGTTATCTCACCGACAGTATGCTGCTGTCCTCCCTTTTCGGCGGCGCAATGCTCGGCGTGGGTATGGGTATCGTCTTCCGCTACGGCGGAACTACGGGCGGCACGGATATCATCGTGAAATTCCTGCGCCAGAAATACCGTCACCTCAACAGCGGCATCCTCATCGTCGCGCTCGACGCGATAGTGCTTGTCGTTTCGATGTTTGCTTTCAAGCAGACCGAGATCGGTCTTTATATCGGCGTTACGATCTTCACCAACTCTTTCGTGTTCAACAAGGTGCTTTACGGCACGGACGAAGCACGTCTTGTCTATATCGTGTCCGATGATCCCGAAAAGATCGCAAAACGACTGCTCGGCGACCTTGAAATAGGCGTCACCTACGTCGAAGGTCAGGGCGGCTACACGAATAAAGAGAAAAAAGTTATAATGTGCGCTTCCAAAAACAAGATCTTCCCGTTTGTCAAGCAGATCGTCCGCGAGGAAGACCCGCAGGCGTTTATGATAGTGTCCTCCGCAAAAGAGATCTACGGCGAAGGATTCAAGCTGAACTCGAACGTGGAGATGTGAGAGAGTTTTCAGTTTTCAGTTTTCAGTTTTCAGAAAAATGCAAAAGGGTTTTCGTTCGCGGAAATCCTTTTCTCGTGTGAGGAGTGAGACAGTGAGGAGTGAGGAGTTGAGGTGATTATTTCACGCGGATGCGTGAAATAATTTCATTTATTTGAATATTTATCAAAAGCAAATTGCGTGAATAACAGTAATTCATTAGTTTCGCCTTATATTGTAAAGTTTTGCTTTCTGCTATGTAATCGGGACGTCGAGGACGCCGTCCCCTACTACCTTGTTTCAATTAAAACTTTACATTATTATTTCAGGATAAAGGTGCTTGAGCTTAATTCTTGCATCGGCGGTTGTGAATTGCCATGAAACACCTTTCTGTTTAGCA
>JAZUKE010000142.1:0-23060 GCA_045643125.1 Eubacteriales bacterium | reverse complement strand
AATTTGAGCAGACTGAGACAAACGAAGTTGATTTCGGCGAAAAACGAGCGTCGCCGTAGATAGCTACGGCAGTCGAGTTTTTCGTCGAAGCCATTGAAAATTCTAATAAAATCAAGTATTCCTATTACAAAAGTGTACTCTCATCCTTCGGATAAAAGTACACTTTTATTCTTTTGCTCTATTCTATTTGCGTTTCAATGGCGTAAGCAACGAGTTTGTCTTCGGTCTGAGGCTGTTCTGAAATTTCAGAACAGCCCTGTTTTATTATGCAGATGATGTTTATTTCTTTTCAAAAACGTAAGTCATAATGGCTTTGATTTCCATACCGCTTTCTTCGACGGTAATATCCATCTTCATTTCTATTGCAGAATTACCTTTTTTGAAAAATGCAAAATCCACGTTTTTGAAGTTGCTGCCTTCGACAAATTCCTTTGCAAAATCTTCCTTGAGGTTTTCGCAGACTATCTCGTCGCCGTTAAGGGTGAATTCGTAAGTTCTGTCCTTTTCGTCTTTGTCATCGTCGTCCTTGAACGAAATGTTTTTGCCGGTGATCTCGATTTTTGCGTCCTTCATATCTTCTTCGTCGAATTCTTTGCGGAGTTCACCTGCCAGCTGCTCGGTATAATCCTGACCGCCGACGGTAACGCTTTCGACCTTCATCGAAGCGTATTCATAAACGTCCGTTTTTTCTTCGCAGGATATAAGGGAAAGCGCTGCGGAAATCATCATAACGATGCACAATGCAAGGGATAATAATTTTTTCATTTTCGTTTCTCCTTTTATTTTTGTTACCATTTATTATATACAAATATTTTATCTCTGCACTCTTCCGCTGCCGGAGCCTTTTGCAAGAGACATTACTTCGTCGGCGCTTACCATATTGAAGTCGCCTTCGACGCTGTGTTTGAGGCAGGAAGCCGCAACGGCAAATTCAATGGTGTCCTGAGGTGCAAAGCCGTTCGTCAGCCCATATATCAGCCCCGCGCCGAAGCTGTCGCCGCCGCCGACGCGGTCAACGATATGAACGGCGTATTTTTTTGAAAAATACGTTTCGTTCCCGGTATAGAGCATACCGCTCCAATTATTGTCGTTGGCGCTGATGCTTTCGCGGAGCGTGATCGCAACGCCCTTGAAGCCGAAACGCTCTGTCAGCTTCTTTGCAACGCTGATATAACCGTTTCTGTCGAGCTTTCCGCTTTCGATATCGGTATTATCGGCGGTGATGCCGAACACGTCCTTTGCGTCTTCCTCGTTGGCGATGCAGTAATCGACGTATTTGCAGACCTCGTTCATCACGAACGACGCTTTTTCTTTTGTCCACAGTTTTTTGCGGTAATTGAGGTCGGTGGAAACGGGGATGCCCATTTCCTTTGCCGTGCGGCAGGCGATGACCGTTGCTTCGGCAAGCTCGTCGCCGAGTGCCGGAGTGATGCCGGTGACGTGGAACCACGCCGCGCCGTCAAGGATACGTTTCCAATCGAAATCGCTTCTTTTTGCGGTCGCTATCGAGGACGCCGCTCTGTCGTAGATGACCTTGCTCGGACGCGGGCTCGCGCCTTTTTCGCAGTAATATATGCCCACTCTGTCGCCGCCGCGTACTATTTCGGACGTGTCAACGCCGTATCTGCGGAGCGAATTGACAGCCATCTGACCGATCTCGTGCGAAGGAAGACGGGTGACGAAGACCGCGTCTTCGCCGAAAGACGCAAGGCTGACGCACACGTTGGCTTCGGCACCGCCGAACGTGGCTTCAAAGCGTTCGGACTGCACGAAGCGCAGATATCCTTCGGGTGCAAGGCGAAGCATAAGCTCGCCGAACGTTACTATTTTGTGCATTTCAGTTTTTCGACCAATGCCTTTGTATTGGCAATGATATCTCCTTTCATAACGAATGAGCCGCCTATCGCCTTTATCCTGTCGTAAACAAGGTATTCGTCGATATTTGTCATATCGACACCGCCGGTAGGTATGAATTTCACCTGCGGGAACGCCGCGGCGATCGCTTTTATGGCTTTAAGCCCGCCGTAAACCCCTGCGGGGAAGAATTTGACGACGTTTATTCCGTGGGAGATCGCCGTCATTATCTCTGTCGGCGTGACGCAGCCGGGGAAATAGGGGATGGAATTTTTGACGCAGTAATCGGCGACTTCGACCGAAAGTCCGGGGGACACGATGAATTCGGCGCCCGCGTCAAGTGCTTTCAGGCACTGTTCAAGGTTTATGACTGTTCCGGCACCGATACACATAGACGGGAATTTCTGCCTGCCGAGCCTTATCGCGTCTTCGGCGCAGGCTGTGCGGAACGTGATCTCTGCAACGGGAAGCCCGCCCTCGCACAAGGACGAAAGCATATATTCCGTATCTTTTATATCGTTGATGACGACAACGGGAATGAAGCGAAAATCATTTACGTTCATAGTTCTGCCTCGTTTTCAATGTTTGCTTTTTTCGGCGGCTTCAAAAAGCCCCGTGAGATAGCACGCGCCCATCGCTCTGTCGAAAAGTCCGTAGCCGGGTTTTGAGTTTTCGCCCCACACGTTTCTGCCGTGGTCGGGACGAACGTAGCCGTCAAATCCGTTTTCGACGAGCGCCTTTACGATAGCGTAAACGTCAACGTTGCCGCAGGCGGTCTGATGTCCGTTTTCGTAGAAATCGACGTCGCCGTTGTATTTGAGCTGTCTGAGGTGTGCGAAATGTATTCTTTTTGCGTATTTTGCGGCAAGGTATGGCAGGTCGTTGAATCTGCCTGCGCCGAGAGAGCCGGTACAGAACGTGATGCCGTTGTGGATATCGGGGACACGTTCAAACAGCCTTTCGTAGTCTTCCTCTTTGCAGATTATCCGCGGAAGACCGAAAACGTCCCAGGGCGGATCGTCCGGATGGATAGCCATATTTATCCCCGTTTCGTCGCATACGGGCATAATTTTTTCAAGGAAATACGCAAGATTTTCAAACAGTTTTTCGTGAGTGACGCCTTTGTAAGCGTCGAGCAGCGCGTTCAGCTCGTCAGATTTGTAGCTTTCGTCCCAACCGGGAAGGTGAAGATTCCTCGGATCGAGTTTTTGAAAATCCTCTTCGCTGTAAGAAAGCGAGGTCGCGCCGTCGGAATGTTTGTAAAAAAGATTCGTCCTCAGCCAGTCGAACACGGGCATAAAGTTGTAGCAGACGCATTTTACGCCGACGGAAGCGCAGTTGCGGAGGTTTTGCTTATACGCTTCTATGTATTTGTCTCTTGTCGGGCGTCCGAGTTTGATATCCTCGTGAACGGGGATGCTTTCGATGACTTCGAGTTCAAGCCCGTTTTCATTACAGAGCTTTTTCTGCTCTTCGAGTTTTTCCGTCATCCACACTTCCCCGACGGGAACGTCGTAAACGGCGGTGACGACGCCGCTCACGCCCTGTATCTGCTTTATGTAGTTCAGCGGGATACAGTCGGTCTTTCCGTACCAGCGGAATGTCATTTTCATAAAAAATCACTCCATACAGTTTTTTACACGCTCATTATAATATCAAAGTTGATAACTGTCAATAACGGAAACAGTATTTTTGATTTTTTGCTTGACTATTTGATCGGATTTTGGTACAATCAGTAAAACGAATACAAAAAGGAATGATGTTGAATGAATAAAAAAATAACAGTTGCCATCGCCGGACTCGGTTCACGCGGTTATAACACCTATGCCGAGATATGCAAAAAGCTCCCTGAGGATATCGAGATCGTCGCCGTTGCCGAGCCGAGAGAAGCAACGATGCGCATTTTCCGCGAGAATTTCAGCGTAAAGGACGAAATGTGCTTTGACACCGCCGAAGAGATGCTGTCTCACGACAAGCTCGCCGACGTTATGTTTATCTGCACGCTCGACAGGATGCACTATTCACAGGCGATAGCCGCCCTCAGAAAAGGGTACGATCTGCTCCTTGAAAAGCCCATTTCCGTCAATCCCAAGGAGTGCAAGGAGATCGCCGATCTCGCAAACGCGCTCGGCAGAAAGGTCATCGTCTGCCACGTCCTGCGCTATACGATGTTCTATCAGACCATAAAAAAATATATCGACGAAGGAAAGATCGGGGACGTTATGTCGATACAGGCGATAGAAAGAGTCTGCTATTGGCATCAGGCGCACAGCTTCGTAAGAGGAAACTGGAGAAATTCCGATACCACAAGTTCGATGATACTCCAGAAGTGCTGCCACGATATGGATATATATTTATGGCTCGCCGGTCATAAATGCGTGTCCGTCTCGTCCTTCGGCGGACTTAACTATTTCAACAAAGACAACGCTCCCGAAGGAGCGACCGAGCATTGCTCCGAAAAATGCTCTATGTATGACAAATGCGTCTACAACCCGTTCCGTTATTACGGCGATCTGCTGAAAAAAGGCTTCTATTGGCCGCTTGACGTAGTTATCCCCGAACCCGACGAAAAGCTGCTTGACAAAGCGCTCAAAGAAGGTCAGTACGGCAAATGCGTCTTCCTTACCGACAACAACGTCGTTGACCACCAGGCAGTCAATCTGCTGCTCGAAAACGGCGCGACGATCAACTTCACGATGTCCGCATTCACCGCAGCTCCCGGCAGAACGATGCTCATAATGGGCACGAAAGGACACATTGAAGCGTCGATGGACGACAACGTGATGGACCTCTGCGTCTTCGGCGAAAAACCCGAGCATATCGACGTCGGCAAGCTCTGCGACGACTTTATGGGACACGGCGGCGGCGACGGACGTATGATAAACTCGCTCGTCAAGCTGTTCCGCGACGGCGTTTCCGATCCCGCCATCACCACTATCGACCGCTCCGTCGAAAGCCACTACGTTGCAATGGCAGCCGAGGATTCAAGAGCGAACGGCGGCAAACTCATAAATATGGACGAATACATAAAAGCGATATAAGACTTACAGTAATAAAACAGGTTGACATTTCGTTTTGTCAACCTGTTTTTTGTTATTTCTTTACCTTATATCCTGCATATTCTATCGCTTTTTTTGCAAGAATATCGGTGGGATCTGTGAAATGTCCGACGATGCCGTACTTTCTGACGGCTATCGGCAGTTCGGTACAGCCGAGGATTATATTGCCGACACCCGACGACTCAAGGTCTTTTATCGCACCGTTGATGAACGAGACGTCCCACGTTTCGCTTCCCGCTTTTACGCCGTCGTAGATTATACGCATAACCTCTTTTTTCACGTCGTCCGACGGGTGGCAGAGCGAAACACCGAATTTTTCGCACGCTTTATCATAAACTCCGGAATACACCGCGCCTTCGGTGGCGAAAAGGCACGCCTTTTTCACTCCGTTGTCCCTGAGGTACGACGCCGTTTCCTCGACCATATTCACGAGCGGAACTTCAAGCGACGCGCATATCTTATCGTAAAACGAGTGCGACGTGTTGCAGGGCATTATCAGAAAATCGCTGCCCGCTTTTTCGAGCCGTTTTGCGGTAGAAACGATATACGGCACCGGCGTGTCCGTGTTGTTCAGTATCGCTTCCGTGCGGTTGGGTACGGAGGGATCGTTGTCGATTATTATATGTATATGTTCGTTGTCACTTGACGCATCCGTATATTCGATTATTTTCGTAAAAAGGTCAGCCGTCGCAAGAGGGCCCATACCTCCGATTATGCCTATCGTTTTCTTTTTCAAGTGCATTTCCCCGTTTGTAATTATTTTTCACGATTGATTATAAACATTATTCCCCACCGTGTCAAGTGCATTCGTTTTTTATTTGAAACAAAAGCACAAAAAATCATTAAAAAAGTTGACTATTTGATAATACTGTGCTATTATAAAGCGATTAGATATGTAAAGAGGATTTTGCGTGATGCTTACAAAATATGACGTAAAAACATATATTTCTTCTCTTGAAGAGTGCGGTCTTGTCTCTTCCGTTTCGGCAGACGCGGACACATTGAACAAGGATGTCGGAATGGTGACTTACGACGACCGCGAAGTCGTGCGGAACACCGTTTTTGTCTGCAAAGGCGCTCATTTCAAGGAAGAATATCTGCAAAGCGCGATCAACAAAGGCGCTGTCATCTATGTTTCGGAAATCAGATACGACGTTGACTTTCCGTGCATCATAGTGAACGATATAAGGCGCGCGATGTCGTGCCTTGCAAAAATATATTACAACGATTCGCCGTCGAAAATCACGTCGGTCGGTATCACAGGCACAAAGGGCAAAAGCACCACCGCGTACTATGTCCGCTCGATCCTTGAAGAGGCATCAGACAAAAGATGCGCGATCCTTTCGTCGATAGGCAATTACGACGGCGTGATAAGCGAGGAATCGCACCTCACGACTCCCGAAGCTCTCCCGCTTTTCCGTCATTTCAACAACGCATACGAAAGCGGACTTGACAAGCTCGTTATGGAGGTTTCGAGCCAGGCTCTCAAATACGGCAGAGTGAGCGGCATCTGCTTCGATGTTGCCTGCTTCACGAATATAGGCACCGACCACATAAGCCCGATAGAACACCCGGATTTTGAAGATTATTTTGGATCAAAGCTGAAGATCTTTGATTCCGCGGTAGTTTCCTGCGTCAATTCCGGTATGGAATACGCCGACCGCGTTATTGAAGAAGCGGCAAAAAAATCAAAAAAACTGCTTAAATTCGGTTACAAAGAGACCGACGACATATACTGCGCCGAAAAAAAGCGTGAAAACGGCTACACCGTCTTTTCCGTCCGCACTCCGGAATGGGAAAGAACGATGCGCCTTGCGATGCCGGGTATGTTCAACGTCGATAACGCGCTCGCTTCCATTGCGGTCTGCTTTGCGCTCGGCGTGTCGCCCGACGATATGGCAAAAGGGCTTGAAAACGCTTCCGTTGCCGGACGAATGGAGGTCTTCCGTTCAAAGGACAACAGAGTTATCGCCGTCGTTGACTACGCGCACAACGAAATGAGCTTTGAAGCGCTTTTCAGATATGCGGAAAGCGATTATCCGTCTTACCGCAAATTCGTCGTGTTCGGCTGCCCCGGCAAAAAAGCGTTTTTAAGGAGACGCGACCTCGGGACGATATCCGGCAAATACTACGATATGGCATTCATCACCGAAGAAGACGCGGGCGAAGAGCCTGTAAGACAGATCTCAGAGGAGATCGCCTCCTACGTCGAAAAGGCGGGTGGAAAATACCGCATAATCGACGACAGAGAAGAAGCCATCCGCGAGTCGCTTCTTGAAAACGGCAAAGATATCGTGGTTTTCATAACCGGAAAAGGGCGCGAAACACGTCAGAAACGAGGAATTCTGTATATCGACACACCGTCGGACACCGACTATGTGACGCGCTTCATTGACGAATACGATTCGGCGCTCATACCGGCAAAAGCGTGACGCCGATCAAGGAGATAATATAACTATGTGCGGATTTGTGGGATTTTTCGGTAAAGGCGGTTACGACCGCACTCTTACCATACATAAAATGAGTGACCGCATCATACACCGCGGTCCCGACAGCGACGGCTATTTTTCCGACGACAGCGTTTCTCTCGGATTCAGACGTCTTTCGATAATCGACCTTGAAAACGGCACGCAGCCGATGACCACCGCGGACGGCAGATACGTTATAGTTTTCAACGGTGAAATATACAACTACCGCGAACTGCGCGAAGAACTGATAAAAGACTACGGCGCCGTTTTCAAAACGTCATCCGATACGGAGGTAGTGCTTCAGTCATACGCATACCTCGGCGAAAAAACGCCGTACAGGCTGCGCGGGATGTTCGCGTTCGTCATCTATGACACGGTGACGAAAAAGCTCTTCGCCTGCCGCGATCATTTCGGCATAAAGCCGTTCTACTACGCTTTTATGAACGGCACGCTGATTTTCGGTTCGGAGATAAAATCGTTCCTCGAGCACCCGTATTTCAAAAAAGAGATAAACGACGAAGCATTGAAAATGTACCTTGTCTTTCAGTATTCCCCGCTTGAAGAGACAATTTTCAAAAACGTATATAAGCTGACGCCCGGAACGTATTTTGTCTATGAAAACGGCAAAATGACGAAAACCCGCTATTTCAAGCCGCAGTACGACAGAAAGAAGCGTTCCTTTGACGACGCGGTGAAGCTCATTGACGAAACGGTGCTTTCGTCGGTCGAATATCATCAGATCGCCGACGTTGAGGTCGGGTCGTTCCTTTCGGGCGGCGTCGATTCAAGCTATATTGCATCGACCGTGAAGCCGATGAAGACCTATTCCGTCGGATTCGACGTGAGCGGATTTGACGAAACGGGGCTGGCTGGCGAACTTTCAAAAATACTCGGTATGCCGAACAAGACGAAAAACATCACGCCCGATGAATTTTTCGCCGCTCTGCCGAAGGTACAGTACCATTCCGACGAGCCGCACGCCAATCTGTCGGCAGTCCCCTTGTATTTCCTTTCCGAACTTGCTTCGCAAGACCTCAAGGTGGTGCTTTCCGGCGAAGGCGCCGACGAATTTTTCGGCGGTTACGACTGGTATATACAGGGCGAAGCGTCGAGGATATACAAAAAACTCCCGTCACCGCTGCGCCGTTTCTTTGCTTCCACCCTCGGAAAGATACCCGTGCGTCAGATAAAACGCTTCTTTGTGAACAACGCAAAAAACGTCGAAGACTCCTATATAGGTCAGGCGTTCATTATGGATGACGGCGAAGCCGACGGTATACTCAACGAGAAGCACCAAAGCGCGATAACATACCGCGACGTGACGGCTCCGTACTACGCCGAAGTGAAAGGCGAAGACGACCTCACGAAAAAAATGTATCTTGATATGTTCCTCTGGCTGCCGTACGATATCCTGCTGAAAGCCGACAAAATGACGATGGCTCATTCGCTTGAAGAACGTGTCCCCTACCTTGACAAAGAGGTCTGGGAGACCGCGCGTTCGCTTACGAGCAAACAGAAGATGAAAGGCAGACACGTCAAACGTGCGTTCCGCTCCGCGGCTCTGTCGCACATTCCGCCCGAATGGGCAAACAGAAAGAAAGCGGGCTTTTTCGTGCCGTTCAGAGTGTGGCTGAAAGACGAGAAATATGCTTCCGACGTGAGAGCAAGATTCAATTCGTCAGACGCAAAAGAGTTTTTCAACGTAAACGCCATCAACAAGCTGCTTGACGACCATATAAGCGGCAAAGCCAACACCGCACGAAAGGTCTACACCATATATTCATTCCTTATCTGGTACGAACAGTATTTCATTAAAAACCAAGGAGCCGAATAATATGAATTCATATATTCCAGTGATACTCGGAAGCGACGACAACGCTTACGGCACGGCACGTCTTTTTTCCGAGATAACAAGCGTAAAACCGCTTCTGCTGTGCAAGCTCGGTCTGAGTCAGACTGCCGACAGCAGGATATGCGACGTGAACGTGATAAAGGATTTCGACAGCGACAAGGTGTTTGCCGAAAAACTGCCGGAAATACTCAAAAAGAAAAAAGAAGAATACGGTTCCGTCGTACTCGTTCCCTGCTCCGACAACTATTCGCTCCTCGTGAGCCGTCATTTTGACAAAATTAAAGACTACGTTTCCAACCGCTTCTGCTCTTATGATCTTATCGAAACGCTCGACACAAAGAACAAGTTTTATGACCTTTGCGGAAAACACGGTCTTGACTTTCCCAAGACATTCGTGGTGACGCCCGAAGAAAGAGCAAGCATCGTTTCCGACAAGTCGCTTACGTTCCCCATAGTCGTAAAACCCGAAAACAGCAATTCCTACGACTATATGCACTGCTCATTCGAGGGTAAAAAGAAAGTGTATTTCTTCTCGGAGCCGGAGTCGTACCTGCGTCTTGTGTCGTCACTTAACGGCACCGACTACAAGGGAAAACTGATAATTCAGGAGTTCATCCCGGGCGGCGACGATTCTATGCGCGTTATGAACTGCTATTCCGACGCAAACGGAAAGGTCAGAGCGATGTGCCTCGGTCAGCCGGTGCTTGAAGAATACGCTCCGGGAATGATCGGCAACTACGCTTCCATCATCACGAGAAGCGACGACGCGCTTTACGAAAAGATCAGAAACTTCCTCGAAAGCATCGGATACGTCGGTTTTTCCAACTTTGATATGAAATTCGATCGGAGAAGCGGAAAGTATATGCTTTTCGAGATAAACCCCAGACTCGGTCGGAGCAGTTACTTCGTCCGCGGATCGGGCATCAATATGATGAAGGTAATGACCGATGACGTGATAGAGAAAAAGGATTTCCCCGTCATTTACGGCAAGACCGTGTCTATCTGGTCGTCCGTCCCCAAGTATGTGCTTAAGCACTACATAACCGATCCGGAAGTGAAAAAAGAAGCGCTCTCCCTTTGGAAAAAGGGCGTGAGCCACACGCTGTTCAACAAAGCGGACAAATCGTTCAAACGCAATCTCCGCGTAAGAAAATCTTATCTCGGACAGATTATCGTATATAAACACCATTGGTTTGACAAAACCAAGACATAAAACGGTGAAGAAATGGATTTTGTGATACAGGAAGCGCGCATCTGCCGCGGATCACCGACAAACGGCTCCGAAAACGCTTTCCGCGTCCTTACCCAAAACGGACTGTGTGAAATGTTCTCGGCACGCAAAACCGTCTGCACAACACCTGCGGGGCAGAAAAGCGAGCCTTACCCAGGGAATATGAAATATCTCGGCGAAGTTATGGCGCTCAACCGCGAACTTTACCGTAACACATACGACGCTTTAAGCAGTCACCGCTTCCCCATAACCATCGGCGGCGACCATTCCTGTGCGATAGGCACGATAGCGGGAAGCGCGGAGTATTACGGCAAGGACGATCTTTCCGTTATCTATATCGACGGTCACGCCGATATAAACACCGAGCGTTCCACCGTCACCGGCTACATTCACGGTATGCCGCTTGCGTCGTCGCTAGGGCTTTGCGCCGACTGTCTTACCGTCGGCAAAGAAAAGCAAAAAATAAAAGGCGAAAACGTATATATAATCGGTGCGCGTTCCGTGGACGAAAACGAATATCCGATAATCCGTGATAACGGCGTTCACCTCTACACCGCAGATGAAATACGCCGCCGCGGAATGGAAAGCGTGATGAACGAGGTATGTTCGCGCCTCGGTACGAAAAAAGTACACATCAGCTTCGACGTCGATTTCCTCGACAAGGACGTTTTCCCCGCAACGGGTTATCTTATGGAAAACGGGCTTGCCGTCCCCGACGCGGCGTGCGCCCTCAAAAAGATGATCTCTACCGGAAAAGTCGTGTCATTCGACTGCGTTGAATACAATCCGTGCCTTGACACGGACGGAAAATGTATGGCAATTTTGTTTGAACTTTTGCGAAATATAAAGGAGTAGATCAAAATGCTCTTTGGAAAACACATAAACCGCTATTATCTGCGGTATTCGTACGCTCTGCTCATCGGGCTTGTCGCTCTGGTTGCAGTTGACTACATTCAACTCATCGTTCCGCGTCTGTATCAGACCGTCGTGAACGGCATCAACGACGGATACGTTGTCATAGACGGAGAAAAGCAGATATTCGATATGACGTTCCTTTTGGAGGAAGTCTGCAAACCGTTCATATTTATTATAATATCAATGGTGTTCGGACGCTTTATCTGGCGTATCTGCTTTTTCGGCACTGCGCTGAAGGTCGAGACCGACCTCAGAGAGCGTATGTTCGACCACTGCAAAGACCTGTCTCAGCAGTTTTATCAGGTAAACAAGGTCGGCAATCTTATGTCGCTGTTCACCAACGACCTCGAAACGGTGCAGGACTGCTTCGGCTCCGGCGTACTTATGCTCTGCGACGCGGTATTCCTCGGTGCGCTTGCGATATTCCGTATGTCGCAGATGAATATATGGCTCACCCTGTTTTCGATGATACCTATGGTATTCCTGCTCGGAATAGGACTTATATTGAGCAAATACCTCCGTATCAAATGGGAAACACGTCAGGAAGCGTTTTCTTCGCTTTCGGATTTCTCGCAAGAGAGCTTCGGCGGTATCGCGGTCATCAAAGCGTTCGTAAAAGAGGCAAAAGAGCTTAGTGCTTTCCGTAAACTCAACAAGGAAAACGAAGACGCAAACGTGGAATACACCCGTCTTTCGGTAAAGCTCAACATCAGCGTCACGCTTTTCGTCGAATCGGTCATCTGCGTCATACTCGGCTACGGCGGATACCTTGTGTATAAACACGTTTTCAACGCCGGTCAGCTCGTGGAATTCATCGGCTATTTCACCGCGGTCGTGTGGCCCGTTATGGCGGTGTCCCAGCTCATAGAAATGCGCTCCCGCGGACGTGCGTCGCTCGACAGAATAAGCAAACTGCTTGAAGAAAAGATAGACGTTTTTGACAAAGCGAACGTTTCCGACTGTGATGTGCTTAAAGGCGATATCACGTTCAACCACCTCTCTTTCCGCTATCCGGGCGGCAGCTACGACGTGCTGAAGGATATCTGCCTTGAAATAAAGGCAGGCGACAACATCGGCATCGTCGGCAGAGTCGGCTGCGGCAAAACGACGCTTGTCGATCTTATACTGCGTACCTACAACATCCCCGACGGAACTATCTTCCTTGACGGAAAAGACATAAACGAGATCTCGATAAAAACGGTAAGAAAGCACTCGGCATACGTCCCGCAGGACAATTTCCTTTTCAGCGACACGATACGGAACAACATTGCGTTCGCTTCCGACTCCGATTCGACTGAAGAGATCGAAGAAGCCGCGGACTACGCCGACGTTCACAACAACATCCGCGATTTCCCCGAAAAATATATGACAGTCCTCGGTGAAAGAGGCGTTACGGTATCGGGCGGACAGAAGCAGCGTATTTCGATAGCGCGTGCGCTTATGAAGAACGCCGCGATCCTCATTCTCGACGACTCCGTTTCCGCGGTAGACGTCAAGACCGAAAAAAAGATACTCACCAACCTCAAGGAGATCCGCAAAGGCAAGACCACGATACTCATAGCGCACCGTATCACCACGGTCAAGGAAATGGACAAGGTCGTGTTTATGGACGACGGCAGGATTGTGGCGTTCGGTACTCACGAAGAGCTGTACGACACCTGCCCCGATTACCGCAATATGGTCGAGCTGCAGAAGCTCGACGACGAAGCATCTGCGATGGGAGGTAACAAATAATGTCTGAATTTTTCCCTCTCATATTCGTCGGTGCCGTTATCGGCGTGTTCTCGATCGTTTTCATCGTCGCGTTCTCTCTTATCAAGAATAAAAAAGAAGCGATAGGCTTCGGCAGAAATATGAAGGACTCCGAGATATGCAAGCGGCTTTTCGTCTATGCCAAGCCACACGCAAAGAGTTTCCTTGTCGTTCTGCTCGTTATGCTGTTCTCGATAGCATACGACATAATCTCCCCGCTCATCATCGGACGTATCGAAGAAATGATAAAGAACGATTTTCCGATGAAAACGCTGCTCATCTATGTGGCGGTCTATGCTTCGATCCTCGCGGTCTCGCTCGTCTGTTCATACGTTCAGGCAATGGTTTTGCAGAAAACGGGGCAGAAAATACTCTCCGCCATCCGCGAAGACCTGTTTTTGCACATTGAGAGCCTGTCGCACGAACAGCTCAGCAAGATCCCCGTGGGTAAACTCGTCACCCGTGTAACGAACGATACGGGCGCCATTTCGATGATGTTCACGAACATACTCGTAAACCTTGTCAAAAATATGTTCGTTATCGTCGGCGTACTTGCGGCGATGCTGCTGCTCAACTATATGCTCACGCTGATGATACTCTGTTTCGTCCCGTTCATCGTGCTTTTCACGCTGATATTCCGCAAATTCTCGCGCAAAGCCTACCGCAAGGTCAAGGACGGCACGACAGACATAAACACCTTCCTTTCCGAAAACCTTTCGGGTATGAAGGTGATACAGATATTCAACCGCGAAGAACGCAAAAAAGCCGAATTTGACGAAAAGAACCAAAAACTCGGCAAAGCCAAGAGAGAGCAGATCTTCGTATTCGGCATCTTCCGCCCGATGGTCTATATGCTCTATATCTCATCGGTGATGTGCCTGCTCTATCTCGGCGGCAGAAGCTACATAAAAGACATATCCTTCCTCGGTCAGAACATAACGAGCGGTATCGTTGTTACGTTCTATATGTACATTTCAAAGTTCTTCAACCCGATACAGAGCCTTGCCGAGCAGTTCAACTGGCTGCAATCGGCGCTCGCCTCGGCGGAAAAGATATTCACCGTCTTTGATATGAAGCCGGAGATCGTCGATTCGCCCGATGCGGTTGAAATAGACAAGTTAGACGGCAACATCGAATTCCGCCACGTCTGGTTCGCCTACGTCGGAGACGATTGGGTGCTGAAGGACGTTTCGTTCACGATCAAAGCCGGTCAGACGGTAGCGTTTGTCGGCTCGACGGGATCGGGCAAAACGACCATCCTTTCGCTTATATGCCGCAACTACGATATTCAGAAAGGTCAGATCCTCATTGACGGCAGGGACATCCGCACGATAAAGATCGCGTCCCTGCGCCATCACCTCGGTCAGATGCTTCAGGACGTGTTCCTCTTCTCCGGAACGATAAGAAGCAACATTCTGCTGCGGGAAGAAGGCATTTCCGACGACGAAGTAATGGCTGCCGCAAGATACGTCAACGCCGACAAGCTCATCGACAAGCTCGAAAACGGGCTTGACGAAGAGGTAAGAGAAAGAGGCAACAACTTCTCTGCCGGTCAGCGCCAGCTCCTCTCGTTCGCAAGGACGATAATCCACAAGCCGTCGGTAATGATACTCGACGAAGCGACCGCAAACATCGACACCGAAACCGAAGTTCTCATTCAGGATTCGCTTGAAAAGATACGTTCCATCGGCACTCTGCTCGTCGTCGCGCACAGACTTTCGACGATCCAGCATTCGGATCTGATAATCGTGCTTTCGCACGGCGAAATAATCGAGCGCGGAACGCATCACGAGCTGCTCGAAAACAAAGGACGTTATTACGAGCTTTACCGTCTGCAATACGAAAAAGACCGACTCAGCGGAAAGTAAGATACACATTAAAAATACGCCTGCCGACATCCTCACGGACTTGGCAGGCGCTTTTTTATACAAAGCAATTATTTATATTGCTTATTTATATTTAGGTCTGGGGATATAGTGGGTATGAAGCAGCTCGTGAGCCTTGTGGCTGTTCGGCTCGCCGAGGAAGTCGGCATAAAGCTTCTTAACGGAGGGATTCTGATGAGATTTACGGAATTCCTTGGAAGCGTCTTCATCGTAAAGAGCCTTTGCTCTGAGTTCCTTCGGGTTGATGTAGCAGAGGTCTTTTGCATTGATGATAGGCTGACCGCCGCCGGTAACGCATCCGCCGGGGCATCCCATTATCTCGATGAAATCGTATTTTTCGCCTGCTTTGACTTTTTCAAGCAGAGCGCTTGCGTTGCCGGTACCGTGAGCGACTGCTACGCGGACTTCCTTGCCGCCGACATTGACGGTAGCTTCCTTGACGCCTTCGATGCCGCGTACTGCGGTGAAATCGACGTTTTCAAGTTCTTTGCCGGTAACGACTTCGTAAACGGTACGGAGAGCAGCTTCCATAACACCGCCGGTTGCGCCGAAGATAACGGCAGCGCCGGTGGATTCGCCCATAAGGTCGTCGAAATCTTCGTCGGGAAGACGAGCGAAGTCGATACCTGCGGTGCGGATCATCTTGGCAAGTTCACGGGTGGTGATAACGGCGTCAACGTCACGGAGTCCGTTGTTGGTAAGTTCGTCGCGTTTGGCTTCGAATTTCTTTGCGGTACAAGGCATTACGGAAACAACAAAGATGTTCTTGGGATCAATGCCGTTCTTTTCCGCATAGTAGGACTTGATGAGGGCGCCTGCCATCTCGTGAGGAGACTTGCAGGAAGAAAGGTTGGGGATGAATTCCGGATAGAAGGTTTCGCAGTATTTGATCCAGCCGGGAGAGCAGGAAGTGATGAGAGGAAGCGCGCCGCCGTTGGTGAGACGGTTGATGAACTCGGTTCCTTCTTCCATAATGGTAACGTCAGCCGCGAAATCGGTGTCGAACACTTTGGCAAACCCGAGTCTTCTGAGAGAAGCGGCGAGCTTGCCGGTAACGGAGGTGCCTACGGGAAGACCGAATTCTTCACCGAGAGCAGCTCTTACTGCGGGAGCAGGCTGAACGACAACGTGGAGGTCAGGGTTGGAAAGAGCGTTCCATACTTCTTTGGTGGAGTCTTTTTCGTGAAGTGCGCCGACAGGGCAGGCAACTATGCACTGACCGCAGTTGATGCAGGGAGAATCGGCAAGGGATTTGCCGTATACAACGCCTACAACGCTCTTCATACCGCGCTTGGAAACGCCGATGGCGCCGATCTTCTGGATCTTGTTGCAGGTAGCAACGCAGCGGCGGCAGAGGATGCACTTGGAATTATCTCTTACTATCGAAGGAGATACTTCGTCGATAGTGTATTCGGGCTTTGCGCCGTCGTAAGGATAATCGTTTACGCCGTATTCGTTGCAGAGCTGCTGGAGTTCGCAGTTGCGGTTTCTGACACAGCTCGTGCATTCGCGGTTATGAGCGGAAAGCAGAAGTTCGAGGTTGATTTTTCTTGCTTTGCGGATCGCGGGGGTATTGGTTTTGATATTCATGCCTTCGGTAACGGGAAGAACGCAGGCAGCCTGGAGTCCGCGTCCGCCGCCTTCAACGAGGCAGAGACGGCAGGCGCCGATCTGCTGAACGTCTTTGAGGTAGCAGAGAGTGGGGATATTCACATTGGCTTCGCGTGCGGCTTCGAGAACCGTATAATTGGCGGGAACATTGACCTTGATACCGTCTATTGTAAGATTAACTCTATCCATTGGTTGTTCCTCCTTACTTTTTGCTGATTGCGCCGAACTTACAGGTCTCGATACAAGTGCCGCACTTGATGCACTTATCCTGATCTATAACGAACGGGGATTTGATTACGCCGCTGATAGCGCCGACAGGGCACTTTCTGGAGCAGGCAGAGCAGCCTTTGCACTTTTCGGGATCGATGCTGTATCTTGCAAGTGCTTTGCAGGAGCCTGCGGGGCAGCGTTTTTCGTAAATATGAGCTTCGTATTCGTCACGGAAGAATTTGATGGTGGCGAGTACGGGGTTAGGAGCGGTCTGTCCGAGTCCGCAGAGAGCGGTGGACTTGATGGTGTAGGCGAGTTCTTCGAGCATTTCGATATCGCCGTCTTTGCCTTTGCCTTCGGTGATTCTGTTGAGGATGTCGAGCATTCTTCTGGTACCGATACGGCAGGGCGTGCATTTGCCGCAGGATTCGTCAACTATGAAGCCGAGGAAGAATTTTGCAATATCGACCATACAGTTGTCTTCGTCCATAACGATCATACCGCCGGAACCCATCATACAGCCGATGGAAGTGAGGGTGTCGTAGTCAACGGGAGTGTCGATGAGAGCAGCAGGGATACATCCGCCGGAAGGACCGCCGGTCTGAACTGCTTTGAACTTCTTACCGTTGGGAACGCCGCCGCCGATCTCTTCGATGATGGTGCGGAGCGTGGTGCCCATAGGAATTTCAACAAGTCCGGTATGAGTGATCTTGCCGCCGAGAGCGAAGATCTTGGTGCCGGTGGATTTTTCGGTACCCATAGAACGGAACCAGTCGGCGCCGTTGAGGATGATCTGAGCGACGTTGGCGAGAGTTTCAACGTTGTTGATGATGGTAGGCTGACCGAAAAGACCTTTTACTGCGGGGAACGGAGGACGAGGTCTGGGTTCGCCGCGGTTGCCTTCGATAGAGGTGAGAAGAGCGGTCTCTTCGCCGCAGACGAATGCGCCTGCGCCGAGACGGATCTTAACGTCAAAGTTGAAGCCGGTTCCGAAAATGTCTTTGCCGAGCAGACCGTATTCGTGAGCCTGCTTGATAGCTATGCGGAGACGCTGAACGGCGATAGGATATTCGGCACGGACATAAACGTAGCCTTCGTCAGCTCCGATAGCGTAGCCGGCGATAGCCATTGCTTCGATGATGGCGTGAGGATCGCCTTCGAGAACGGAACGGTCCATAAATGCGCCGGGGTCGCCTTCGTCGGCGTTGCAGACGACGTATTTCTTATCGGAAACGGAAGCTTTTGCAAACTGCCACTTCTTGCCGGTGGGGAATCCGCCGCCGCCTCTGCCTCTGAGCCCGGAATCAAGCATTACCTTGATAACGTCGTCGGGAGTCATAGTGGTGAGGACTTTGCCGAGGGCTTCATAGCCGTTCATTGCTATGTATTCTTCGATGTTTTCGGGGTCGATAACGCCGCAGTTGCGGAGCGCGACTCTCTTCTGTTTCTTATAGAAACGGGTTTCGCTGAGCGAGCTTGCAGCCTTCTTGTCTTCTTCAACGGGATCGTTGTAAACAAGACGCTGAACGGGACGACCTTTGAGAAGGTGTTCTTCAACTATTTCGGGGATGTCGGCTGCGGTAACTCTGGAATAGAATATACCTTCCGGGTAAACGATCATAATGGGGCCGAGTGCGCAGAGACCGAAACAGCCGGTCTGAACGACTTTGATTTCCTCATCAAGACCTTTTTTGACAAGCTCGTCTTTGAGAGCCTGTCTTACGGCAGCGCTGCCGGAGGAAGTACAACCGGTACCTGCACAAATAAGAACGTGAGCGCGTATCATTTAATATTCCTCCGATTCTCAGATTTGGGAATTGCCGATTGTATATTCGGCTACGACTTTGCCGCCTTTGATGTGTTCGGCGACTACTCTCTTTGCCTTTTCGGCGGTCATCTTGACGTAAGTGACCTTTTCTTTTCCGCTTTCGTAAACTTCAACGACCGGTTCATACTGGCAGATGCCGATGCAGCCTGTCTGAGTCACGGTAGCTTTGTCGCCGAGTCCTTCGGACGCGACTTCGTCAACAAACGCATTGAGTACCGGTCTTGCGCCTGCGGCGATACCACAGGTAGCCATTCCGACAACGATACGGATGTTGTTTTCGCCTTCGCGGAGAGCGACTTTGTTGTTCATACGTTCTCTGATCTTGGCAAGTTCTTCCAATGATTTCATTGCTGTTTGTCCTTTCGTGTTTTTTTATATTTTTTTTAAGAATAAGCTTGATTATTGTTTTCCGACTTCTTCGTACTGCTCCGACAGATATTCCTTTATCCACACAAGCACGTCCGGTGTGGAAAGCGGAACGTCGCCGAGGACTTCCTTCAATGCCGCCGTGTCAAGCTCCACGCTTCCGTTCGGGAAAGAGTGGGTGAAAACGAGTTCGGTGTAATTGAGCGACTGCACAAGCGTGCAGACAGTCGAAATGATATCTCCGAGCGGAGTGAAGTCGATGCTCGTTTTGTAAAACACGCCGCTTATCGTGGTGCCGTGATTTTCCGCGTCAAGGCTTTCCGGCGTGCTTTCGAGCGTTATGCTGCCGCCGGTCTGCTCGCTTGCGAGCTTGAAAAACGGTATCCCGAGTCCGACCTTGCGCGTTTTCCTCGTGGTGTAGAACGGATCGACGACGTTTTTCACGGTCTGTTCATCCATTCCGCAGCCGTTATCGGCTATCGTTATACGAAGGAAATCGTTATTTTCTTCCAATATTATTTTAAGTAATGTTGCTTTTGCGGTAAGTGAATTCTGTGCAATGTCGAGTATATTGAGAGACAGCTCTTTCAAAACGAACATCCTTTCAGAAATTCAAAGAATCTTTGTCTGACAAGATCGCCGCTGTAAGGCTCATCGTCTATCATCACGAAATTTTCGGCTTCGCTTATATCCCACAGATAGTGTGCGTCGCTTGACGTAAGTATATTCTTGTCTCTAAGCGACGGATAAAGTCTTTTATACTCTTCTTTATCGGCGTTCGGCGAAAATTCGACACAGCCGAAAAACGGATCGTTCGGCAGGGTGCCGAGAATGGAGATTATACCGTTCGCCTCGCGGTCGATGTGTGCGGGATAGCAGAAGCCTCCGTTCGTTCTCACGAGTGAAACGGCGTCCTCGAGCGACAACCCGGTTGCCGCAGGAAGGAACCATTCATCGTGACCGATGACGTTGTCCTCTTTGTCCAGAATGAGCTGATCTCCGTATTTTTCGGGCTTGTTGGCGAGCTTCATACGGTAAGGAATGAATATCTTTTCAAAAGCCATTGCCGCATCCAGCGTCGGGAACAGCGACACGAGGTGGATATCCTCGCTCGTGGTGATCTCCATACCCGCAACGGGTACTATTCCGTTCGCCTTGCAGGCATCAAAGAAAGCCGGACAGTTGGCGCTTGTGTTATGGTCGGTGAGCGCGATAAGGTTAAGCCCCTTTATCGCCGCCATACCGGCTATGTTGTTGACCGTCATATCGTTGTCACCGCAGGGTGACAGACACGAATGTATGTGAAGGTCGTAATAATATTTGTTCATATCGTTCTGCCGACGGCGAGACACGCTTCGTAAACGGGCATCGGAGTGCGCAGCACGTTGATCCCCTTTTCCGCGGAAGCGGCAATAAAATCGTCATTTACAGCCGAATCCTCGCAGAGTATCACGCACGCAAAGTCAATGAGCGACGCGACGGCAAGAACATTGATATTGGTCATTATCGTCAGCCAGCAGTTTCCGGGATTCGCACGTCCCATCACCCAGCTGAGCAGATCGCCGGCATAAGCGCCGTCAATGACTTTTTCCGGTTCGGGGAGCGAAACGACCTCGAAACCGAGTTTTTCAGCGAGTTCAGTTACCGTCATTCGCGTTTTCCTCCGCGTTTTTGAGTTTTTCACGCATTACCGCGATACATTCGTCATAGCACGCCCTTCCGTTCACGACGTCTTCGGCGAACGCCATACAGGTAGGCGAACCGCACGAGCCGCAGTCAAGCTCCGGCAGCGTTTTGAACACGCGGTTTATATCGGACATAAGACGCATAGCGTGCTTTCTGTCCTTGCCGAGTGCCGAAACGTATGTATATTCGTCATCGAACGAAACACGGCAATCCTCCGGGATCTCGTCGGAATCGTCGTTCGGATTGTTCTGCGAAACGGGAAGATAGCGTTTTATGTTGCGGAGCCTTACGCGCGCGATATATGGGTTTTCGACGGCAAGCACGCCGCCGACACATCCGCCGCTGCAGGCGTTCAGCTCGACGAAATCAAGATTCGGATGCTGCTCCGTGTCGATATCCTCAAGCACCTTTATGACGTTTTCGATACCGTCAGCCGCAAGGTAGTGATCGTTCAGCAGCGAAGACGCTTCGCCGCCGGACGAAGCCCAGCTGAGCCCGACCATACCCGTCCTTGAATACGGAACGGGAGTGGTGTGCTTTTTCATTATCCCGAGCAGCTCAAAATACATATCGCTCATCGAAACGACGTAGTCGATGTTGCTTTCGGTCACGTTCGCTTCGACGCCGACAAGGTCGTTCTTCACATAGCTGACCTTGGCGGGACACGGTGAGATGAACACGGTCCTGATATCTTCGTCACGGAGAGACGGATTCTTTTTCTTTGCCCTTTCGCGTGCGAGCTTGCCCGCAAGTTCGATGGGCGGCAGCACGGGCATAAGGTTCTCGGCAAGTGTCGGGAACCGAAGCATAACAAGGCGCACGACCACGGGACAGGCAGAGCTGATCACGGGGAGCGGGATGTCACGCTTTTTAAGGTAACGGCGGGTATACGCCGTCACCAGCTCAGCCGCGCGTGCGACCTCGAACACGTCGTCGAATCCGTAATCGAGAAGTCCCTGAAGGAGATAGTCGATATCGTCGAGATTCTCGAACTGTCCGCAGAGAGTGGGCGCGGGAAGAGCTATGAGATATTTGTCTTTCGGCAGGCTTTCGAGCTTGTCGTATATTGCTTTTTTTGCCTTGTGGGGACACAGACGGATACATTCGGCACAATCAATACAGCGCGCCGGGTCGATAACCGCGTGTCCGTCGCGTATGCGTATCGCTTCCGTAGGGCAGCGGCGAAGGCAGTGAGTACAGCCCTTGCACTTTTCCACATCCAGCGACACGGAATGTTTGTATTCTGCCATAAGTACCCCTTTCAGACGTTGACGACCATTCTTATAGTCGTGCCTTTTCCGAGCTCGGTATCAATATCCATTTTATCGGTGTAGCGCTTCATATTGGGGAGCCCCATTCCGGCGCCGAAGCCGAGAGCGCGGATCTTGTCGGGAGCGGTGGAAAAGCCTTCTTTCATCGCGAGTTCTACGTTTGCGATGCCGGGACCGTGGTCGATAAGCTCGATCACTATGCGGTCATAGTCTATGTACAGATTGGCGACGCCGCCTCCGGCGTGGATGACCATATTTATCTCGCCTTCGTACATCGCTATCGAAACGCGCTTGATTATTTCGGGATCGAATCCCACTCGGCGCAGTATCCGTTTTACCTGCACGGACGCTTCGCCCGCAGAAGTGAAATTTTCACCGTCAACATCAAATGTGTAAAATAAAATTTCGTTCTGTTCACTCATCTGACGTCACCGTTAAGCCCGTTCGAGTACAGCAGTCCGCACGCCTCGTACATACGCATATCGGATGTCATAACGACGATGCCGATCTCGCTTGCAAGACGTATCATTTCCGGAGTCGGTTTTTTGCTTCTCACGAAAACGACGCAAAGCATATCCATCATATCGGCGGTTCTTATGACCTGCGGATTCACAAGCCCGGTAAGAAGCACCGCCTGGTCCTTGACGAATGCGAGCACGTCGCTCATCATATCGCTGCCGCAGGCAGAATGGACTTCGTTTTCGGCGTTTTCGGCGCAGCAGAGTATTTCACCTTTGAGGATGGACGCGATCTCGGAAATCTTCATCTTCTGTTACACCCGGAATTATCTGTATTTTTCAAGAATGCCTTTGATATCGGCGGGAACAAGACGTCCGTAAACATCGCCGCTGATGACCATAACGGGAGCAAGACCGCAGCAGCCGAGGCAGCGGGTATCCTGAATGGTGAACTTGCCGCCCGCAGTGGTTCCACCGGCTTTGATGCCGAGGAGTTTTTCAACTTCGTCGAGAACAGCCTGAGCGCCTTTGACGTAGCACGCGGTACCGGTGCATACGCTGATGACGTGTTCGCCCTTGGGCTGAAGCGAGAACTGTGCATAGAACGTTGCTA
>JAZUKE010000141.1:0-1912 GCA_045643125.1 Eubacteriales bacterium | reverse complement strand
GTTATCCGCTTTCGGCGGATAAGCGACTTGCTCCTTTATGCCCCCGCGGAGGAGGGTGGGCAGGAGCATTAGGCTCCTGTCCGGCGGCATGCTGGTGCATCCCGCCCTCCGCTTCTCCGTTCGTTGTACTGTTACTGCGCGGCAAACACCGAACGCCGTTGCAGCATGTCAATTGTTTCTGCGATTGCATTCTGCGCCGCATAGATCATTCCGATAATAACGTCATTGTCGCGAGCGCTGCGTGCCAGTAGTTCTGCGTCGTCAACAGGGTCAGCGAGCGCATCCACGATTTGCAGATCCGCCATCCGGGTTTCGATTGCCTTCGACAGTTCTTTCGCAAGGTGATCGATATACCCTTTCATTCCTTGGTCACAGAAGTATTCTGCTAAGCCGGTAGTGTCCATGTAATTTCCTCCTTTTGTAGATTATAGTACTTTGTCTTTTTTTGTGTTGTTGCCGGTGATTTGCTCGTCACGGTGGGGGCATACTTTGTTTCCTCCTTCTGTTTTTTAATTCTGATTTTTTGAATAAAAAAAGAGACACTTCTTCTCAATGAAAAGAAATGTCTCAGGATTTATGGAACTAAAAATGGCGAATTCAGGATGTCAATAACATTCCAAATTCAAACTCTTTAATCATTACACTTACATTATACTAATTAAAAATACAATTGCAATACCCAATTTTAAAAAATTTTTCGACTTTTTTGTCGAACGCGGTCCCTTGTATCGGATAGCCGTTTGTGATAAAATAAATTGTCACCAGTATCCAGTCTGAGAGGTGTCCCATGCCGGAAGAAAACAATGTAAAAGTCTATGTGCAGGTTTCTGCCGTGTTCGATGAGGAAGGCAAAATGATGCCGACTGAAATCGTATGGGAAGACGGCAGAACATACCACATTCAGAAGATTACGGATGTGCGAATGGCTGCTGCCAGAAGAGCGGGAGGACTCGGACTGCGTTATACTGTCATTGTACAGGGACATGAGAGCTACCTGTTCTATGCCCGCGTAGAAAACCCGAAAAATATGTATGTCGGGCGATGGTTCGTAGAGCGCAAGTGATTCAGGAGATATACCCGAAGAAAAAAATGAACAGAAAATAATCCGAGGCGACGCTTGTTCGGCATCGCCCCGGATATTTTTCACGTGGAATCAGAGGAACGTTTTCTTACGGCACCGACACCAAGAGCGACAACGACTCTTCGCTGCCGGTAATCCCAATTTGGTACTTGCCGATGGTAAACTCCCCGACGGCTGCCGGATACACAACCGCCTCCGGCTGCCTCAGATCAAGGACAGCATACCGTTGACATTCCCGCAGCTTTTCACGACAGGAACGGCAGAATATAAATCGATTGAGTGTCTTCGAGTTCTGCTCCAGTTCGAGTCGGCAGCAGCGAGCACCGGTATCGCAATATCCCTCACATCCAACAACATCGACGAGGTAAAACACGAAGGTCGCCGGATCGTCAGAGAGTTCACCGTTCCCGATGCGTATTTCGCCGATCTCGCCCGTGTGTAAATCCATAAGGCACGAGACATCCGACTGTTCGGCGAGGCACAGGGGGCAGGATTTTTGCTCGTAGAGGATCAGTCCCACAACACAGAGAGCAAGGACTATGCCGGCTATGATCGCAGTTCTCTTTTTCATAGTGTCTCCTCGGCGAGATTGATAATGCGGATACTGCCTTTTCTCTGGGCGTATTTAAGTGTTTCGTATGCGCCGCCGTAGTCGCGGTAAACATACGCAAGCAGCAGATCCGCCTGATCGACCATCCAGCGGTTTCGCTTTTGTATCGCAGCTTTCGGGTGGACTCCGATCAGCTCCTGCGGAATGATGATTCCGTCGTACTGCTTCTCATTATACTCCTTGTCCCGGTTCAGACCGGCATGAAGATACGGCTCTATCAG
>JAZUKE010000140.1:0-56803 GCA_045643125.1 Eubacteriales bacterium | reverse complement strand
CCTTTCGCGTCACGAAGTCACCGAAGTCATCTTCGCCATTCACAATATTTCAAGCGAAAAGAAAAAAGAACTGTATTCGCGTTATAAAGAAGCCGGTTATAAGATCAAAGTCTATGATTACCCGACGATGCAGACCTACGGCACCAAAAGGCATCTGCGCGAATTCGATATAGAAGAACTGCTTTTCCGCGATCCCGTTGTCGTTGACAGCGAAAAAGCCGTTGCGTTTTACAAAGACAAAGTCATACTCGTCACGGGCGGCGGCGGCTCGATAGGCTCGGAGATCTGCCGTCAGCTTGCAAAGATGTCGCCCAAACGCATAGTTATCCTTGACGTTTACGAGAACGGCGCATACGACGTTCAGCAGGAACTGAGTATGGCATATAAGAATTCTCTTGATGTGAACGTCGAAATAGTTTCGGTCTGCAACAGGATCGGACTCGAAAGGGTATTTGCCGAATATCACCCGAACATCGTCATCAACGCCGCGGCGCATAAGCACGTCCCGCTTATGGAGAAAAACTGTATCGAAGCGGTCGAAAACAACGTGTTCGGCACCCTCAATTCCGTTGAACTTTCCGAAAAATACGGCGTGGAGCGCTTTATTATGGTTTCTACCGATAAGGCGGTCAACCCGACCAATATTATGGGCGCAACAAAGCGTATGTGCGAAATGATCGTGCTTGCCCACAGTCATTCGGGAACGAAGACCACGTTCAGCGCCACGCGTTTCGGCAACGTACTCGGAAGCGCCGGAAGCGTCATACCGCTGTTCAAAAAGCAGATCGCCAACGGCGGCCCCGTCACCATTACGGACAAACGCATAATCCGCTATTTTATGACTATCCCCGAAGCCAGCCAGCTCGTGCTTCAATCCGGCGCAATGGCTGACAACGGCGAACTTTTCGTCCTTGATATGGGACAGCCGATAAAAATATACGACCTTGCCGAAAATATGATAAGGCTTGCCGGCTTCAGACCGGATATTGATATACCCATAATCGAAACGGGGCTTCGTCCCGGCGAAAAGCTCTATGAAGAGCTGCTTGTCAAGACGGAAGAACTCGATAAGACCGAAAACAGCCTTATTTTCGTCGAACGCGACAACGGAATAAGTATGGACGAGCTTGAATCAAAGCTTGCACTTCTTGCCGACGCCGTTGCGTCGAACGACGACGCCGAGGTAAGAAAAGCGATGCACGCCGCGGTGCCGTCATTCCGCACTCCGGAAGAGGTCAACAAAAAGGCTGCCGAATCCGAAGAAATGAAGCATCAGAAAAAGCTTGCGCTCGTCTGATCTGAAAAAGCACACAAAAGGTGAAACGAAAAATGAAAACTTCAACTGAAATCAACTCGGCGGCTTTGTTCGTCGGCGAAGAAAAAGCCATTGAAAATTACGCAAAAGCGGGATTTGACGCATGGGACTTTTCGATGTTCAGAATGACCTCCTACGATTGGGCAAAAGGCATTCTTCGTCCCAACGATCATCCGCTTGCCGGAAATGATTATCTTGCCTTTGCAAGACGTCTTAAACAGGTCGGTCTTGACAACGGTATCGAATGTAACCAGTCTCATGCACCGTTTCCCACTTACTGCGCGGCAATACGTTCCTATTTCAAACGCGCGATAGAATGTACCGCGGAAGCAGGCGGAAAGATATGTATAATCCATCCCGATAACTACGGAACTGCCGAGCAGAACGCCGAAATGTACCACGAACTGCTCCCGTTCGCAAAGGAATGCGGCGTAAAGATCGCCACCGAAAATATGTGGGGCTGGGATAACGAAAAGGATCAGGCGGCTGTCGCCGCTTGCTCGACTCCCGAAAGTATGCTTGAACACGTCGCCGCCGTGAATGACGAAGATTTTGTCGTCTGCCTTGATATAGGACACGCCGAAATGCACGGGCTCGGCACCTCTGCCGTCGATTGCATAAACAAGCTCGGCGGGCATCTGCAGGCGCTCCATATCCACGATAATGACCTTAAGCACGATTCGCATCAGATACCTTTCAGTATGTCGATAGATTTTGAAGCTGTCGTAAAAGCGCTCAAACAAAACGGCTATAACGGGTATTTCACTCTTGAATGTGACGCTTATCTGCATAAATACGATAAAGAAAACGTATTTACGGGAATGAAAGAACTTGCCGACACCGCAAGAAAACTTGCAGATATGTACGAAGCATTTTGAAGCGTTTTGAAAAAACACTTGATTTTTTGAAATAAATCAAATATAATATTGTGTAGGAATACTTTTGGAGGGAAAATTCAGTGAATATAACAAGCAGCTGCGAAAACGGAATACTTGTGGTAGGGCTCGAAGGCAGATTGGATTCGTCCAATGCTCCGCAGATCGGTGCGGAACTTGACGATATATTTTCCAAAAACGCACATACCGCTTCGATAATAGATGCAGACAAATTGGAATATATATCGAGTGCCGGACTCCGCGTGATACTCAGACTCCGCAAAAGAGACGCCACGCTCAAAATCGTCAATGCGAGCGTTGAGGTGTACGATATCTTCGAGATGACGGGCTTCAACGAAATGATGCCTGTCGAAAAGGCGTACCGCCGCCTTTCCGTTGACGGATGCCCCGTGATAGGCAAAGGCGCAAAGGGAACGGTTTACCGTTATAACGGAGACACCGTCATAAAGGTATATAACGATAAGGGAAGCCTTCCCGATATCATCAACGAACGTAAGCTTGCGAGACGTGCTTTCGTTCTCGGCATTCCCACCGCCATTTCATACGATATCGTCAGAGTCGGCGAAAGCTACGGCTCGGTGTTTGAACTGCTCGACGCGCAGTCCTATTCCAAACTCATCATATCCGATCCCGAGCATATCGACGACTATATAGCCGAATATGCCGCAAACCTCAGGACCATCCATTCCACCGTTGTCAACGGCGAAGACATCCCCGACATAAAGACGACGCTTGACGAAGGACTTGAAAGAGTAAGAAAGTGCCTTGACGACGATGCTTTCAACAAGCTCAAGAAGCTCGTTTACGGCGTGCCGGACAGAAACACGATGCTCCATAACGATTACCACACCAATAACGTAATGCGTCAGAACGGCGAAATTATGCTTATTGATATGGACAGACTCGCATACGGACATCCTATCTTTGAACTCGGAAACATACATATAACTTACGTCGTATTCGGCGAAGTCGATCCCAAGATGACCGAAGATTTCCTCGGACTTCCTTACGAGACCGCAAAATATTTCTGGAAGAAATTCCTTGCCTGCTATCTCGGCACCGATGACGAAAAGAGGATCGCGGAGGTCGAACGCAAGGTATCCGTACTCACTTATTTCCGTCTTATCAGACACAACGCGAAACGCGGAGAAGCCGGAAAAGCGGCTGTCGAATACGGCAAGAGCAAGTTGCTCCCGCTTCTTGAAACGGTCGATACACTTGATTTCTGATTTGACCGCAGATGACGATCGGTTCCGCCGAAGAATATGGGATCGCCAATAAAAAATAAGCTTTGAGGTTTGATCGAAGATGTTATCGGTAATAAAACTTTCCATAGCGACGCTGCTTCCCGTACTTGCAACGATATTCGTCTATCTGGGTGAAAAAAAGACAAAATTCGGATCTCTCGGTTATGCGAGAAAGCAGATCTTTATAGGCATACTTTTCGGCTGCCTTGCAGTCCTCGGAACCGAATGGGGCATCCCGATGAACGGCGCACAGGCAAACTGCCGTGACGGTGCCGTGCTTACCGCCGGACTTATGTTCGGCGCTCCCGCAGGTATCGTTGCGGGACTTATCGGCGGCATAGAACGCTGGTTTGCGGTATATTGGGGAGTCGGTGCATACACCCGCATAGCCTGCTCGGTCTCCACGATAATCGCCGGATTTTACGCGGCTTTCCTGCGTAAATATATGTTTGAAAACAAAAAGCCGGGCTGGCTCATCTCGTTTGCAATAGGTATCGTTATGGAAGTGTTCCATCTTACGATGGTCTTCATAACGAATATGGAAACGCCGACAAAGGCTATGGCTACCGTCAAGGCGTGTACCGTGCCGATGCTTACCGCAAACGGTGCCGCAGTGCTGCTGTCCGCAGTCGCGCTGACCTTTATAACGAAAGAAGCGTTCTTCGCTTCCAGAAAAGACGGCAAACGGATATCCCAGACCATACAGCGCTGGATGCTTATCGCGGTGACATTTGCGTTCCTTGCCACTACGGTCTTCGTATTTACGCTTCAGAACAGAACGGCGACCGTTCAGGCGGATACGCTTCTTGACCTTGCGATAGACGAAACCGTAAACGATATAGAAGACGTGTCCGATAAACATCTGCTGAACGTAACGAGGAACATCGTAAACGAAATTTACTCTTACGATTTTGCCGATTTGGCTGAAAAGTACGGCGCCGCCATTATCAACAGAGTTGACAAGGACGGAAACGTAATAAATTCCTCGGACGAAAAATACATAGGCACGTTGAATTTCAGAAAGGCCGGCGAACAGACGGCGGAGTTCCTGTGTCTGCTCGACGACGGCGGAGTTGAAGAATACGTCGGCTCCTATAAGGCAATGGATACAGATCCGACACGGCTGCTCAAATTTGCGGGCGTCAGAACGAGCGGCGGATTCATTCAGGTCGGATTCGATGCGGAAAGATTCCAAAGCGATCTCGTTTCCGACATAAAAGATATCACCAAAAACCGTCACGTCGGCGAAACGGGATATATACTTATCCTGGCTCAAAATCTCGATATAGTAAGCGCACCCGAAAACTTTGTTCTGGATGCCAAAAGCGTTATCGAAGACCGCAGCACGACAGAGACCTTTACTGCGGAGTTCAACGACGAAGTCTGCTTCTGCAGATACAGCACGACCGAAGGATATCACATCCTTTCCGTGCTTCCGGAAAAAGAAGCGTTCCAGATGCGAAACGTCGTCCTTTACGTCAACACGTTTATGGAGATCCTCGTATTCGCAATACTGTTCGCTCTCATTTATATGCTTGTCAAGCACGTTGTCGTCAATCAGATAAAGAGCATCAACAACTCTCTCAGCAGGATAACGAACGGCGATCTCGACGAAGTGGTAAACGTAAGGACGAATGCGGAATTCGCGTCGCTTTCCGACGATATCAACTCCACCGTCGATACGCTCAAGCGTTACATAGACGAAGCGTCGGCAAGAATAGATAAGGAACTCGGCTTTGCCAAAGAGATCCAGACGTCTGCGCTTCCCGGCACTTTCCCCGCTTTCCCCAAGAGAAAAGACCTTGATATTTTCGCGCTTATGCATCCCGCCAAGGAAGTCGGCGGCGACTTTTACGATTTTTATATCACAAACAGAGACCAGCTCAATTTCCTTGTTGCCGACGTTTCGGGCAAGGGAATACCGGCGGCGATGTTTATGATGCGTGCCAAGACAGAGCTTAAGAGCCTTACCGAAAACGATCTTTCGGTCGGCGACGTATTCACCAAGGGCAACGAAGCACTTTGCGAAGGCAACGATGCGATGATGTTCGTCACCGCATGGCAGGGCGGCGTCGATCTCAACGAAGGCAAAATGAGATTTGCCAACGCCGGTCACAATCCTCCGCTTGTCAGACATTCAGACGGTAAGTTTGAGTATCTCCGTTCAAAGGTCGGCTTCGTGCTTGCCGGTATGGACGGCGTGAAATACAAAACACAGTCTCTTGATCTTGAAAGAGGCGATATAGTGTTCCTTTATACCGACGGTGTTACCGAAGCCACGAATGCTTCAATGGAACTGTACGGCGAAGAAAGACTGCTTAATGCGCTGAATTCAAGAGAATTTACGGATATGAAAGAGATGTGCGAATTCATTAAAAAAGAAGTTGATGAATTCGTGGGCGACGCACCGCAGTTTGACGATATCACGATGCTCGGATTCAAGTATATCGGCAAAGAGCCCGTACCGCAGATACATTTTGACCACGCGAAGATTGACGACATAACCGAAGTCACTGCGTTCGCCGAAGCCGAACTTGAAAAGATCGACTGCCCGCTCAAAGCAGTGGTACAGATCAACGTGGCGATCGATGAAATATTCAGCAATATCGTCAATCACGGCTATCCCGGCGAAAAAGGTCCCGTCACCGTTTCGGTTGAATTCAACGATGAAAAAGGCTGCGTATACATCAAATTCCGCGACAAAGGCATACCGTACAACCCGCTCACCAAAGAAGATCCCGACGTAACCTTGTCGGCAGAAGAAAGGTCTATCGGCGGACTTGGCATTTATATGGTCAAGAAGACGATGGACGGTATGAAGTACAGATACGAAAACGACGAAAACATATTTACTATCAGGAAAAATATAAGGTAATTTTATGAACGTACTTGAAGAAGCTATTGGGTTTGCGACGGCAGCCCACAGTGGGCAGATGCGTAAAATGTCAAAGACACCTTATATACTGCATCCGCTTGAGGTAGCGTCGATCATAGCAACTATGACCGATGACCTCGAAATTATGGCAGCAGGCGTGCTGCACGACACTATCGAAGACTGCGATGTCGATCCCCGCGTAATAAAGGAACGCTTCGGCAACCGCGTTTCGGCTCTCGTACAAAGCGAAACAGAAGACAAACTTTCCGACCGTCCGCCTGCCGACACCTGGAAGGAGCGTAAAGAAGAATCACTGCTGATGCTGAAATACACATCGGATATCGACGTGAAGATACTCTGGCTTTCGGATAAGCTCGCAAACATCCGCTCATTCTACCGCGCATACCTCAAAGAGGGGAACAACATCTGGTCGCACACACACCAAAAGGATCCGAAAATGCAGGCGTGGTACTACAACACGATCCGCGAGTACCTTTCGGATCTCAAAGACACCGGCGCTTATGAAGAGTATTCAAATCTTGTATCAATAATATTTTCAGATATATAAATGGAGGATTTATAATGGAAATCGAAAAATCTCTTAATGGAAACTCACTTTCTCTTGCGGTTGTCGGCAGACTCGACACTACGACCGCACCCAAGCTCGAAAACGAACTTCGTGAATCCCTTAACGGCGTAACCGAACTTACTCTTGACTTTGCTAAGCTCGAATACGTTTCTTCCGCCGGACTTCGTGTACTTCTTTCCGCACAGAAGACAATGAACAAACAGGGCAAAATGGTTATCCACAATGTCTGCCCCGACATTATGGAAGTTTTCGATATCACAGGTTTCTCGGATATACTTACTATCGAATAAAGTATCCGAAAAGGTGTTGATATGGCACTCGGATTTTATACGTCAAAGGAATTGCGCCCGTCCGGATGGCTCAAAAATCAGCTTGAGATCCAGGCAAACGGACTTGCGGGCAATCTTGACAAAGTTTGGGCTGACGTAAGAGACAGCAAATGGATAGGCGGCGACCGCGAAGGCTGGGAACGTGTTCCTTATTGGCTTTGCGGTTTTGTCCCGCTGGCTTACCTGCTCGACGACGATGGTCTGAAATCGCGTGCAAAGCGTTACATAGATGCGATCCTTGCGTTTCAGCGTCCCGACGGTTGGATCTGTCCGTGCAGTGACGACGAGATCCCGACGTATGATACCTGGGCGCTTATGCAGCTTTCACGCGCATTCGTCATTTACTACGAATGTACGGGAGACGAGCGGATAACCGCGTCTCTCTATAAGGCGCTGAAGAATTATTATTCTTTGCTGTCCGAGGGGAAGATCCGGCTGTTCAGCTGGGGAAAGTTCCGTTGGTTTGAACTGTTCGATGCTCTCGACCTCATTTACGGTATTTACCGCGAAGAATGGATACCGTCGCTTGCGGCGATCCTTAAGTCGCAGGGAGCGTCTTATTCGGACTTTGAAGACCTTTGGATCCGTCCGCTCAACAAGTGGACTTTTGAAACGCACGTCGTAAATCTTGCCGAAATGGTGAAGATCGAAGGCATAACGAAAAATCTGCTTGGCGGCATTTATAAAGGTCAGGCAGAAAAGCATTATGACCTTCTTATGAAATACAACGGAACTCCCGCGGGTATTTTTACCGGTGACGAATGTCTTTCCGGTTTGAGCCCGATTCAGGGAACGGAGCTTTGCGCCGTCGTGGAACTGATGTATTCCTGCAAGGTGATGTATAAGGCGACGGGTGACACCGTTTGGCTCGAACGGCTCGAAAAAGCCGCGTTCAATGCATTGCCGGCGGCTCTCAGCGACGATATGTGGGCGCATCAGTACGATCAGATGTCAAATCAGATCTCGTGCGAGATCTTCCCGGGGCGTTCCGTCTTCCGCACAAATAACGGGGACGCGCATATTTTCGGACTTGAGCCGAATTACGGCTGCTGCACCGCCGACCACGGCAGAGGATGGACGGATACTGCGCTGTCCGCGTTTTCGTATGACGACGGAACTATTATTTCGTCACTTCCGATACCGTCTGTACTCAATGACGGCGGTACGACGATCGAAGTCAAAACCGATTATCCGTTCGGCAACAGAGTGGAATACGCCGTAAGGACCCAAAAGCCGTTCACGTTCAAGGTCAGAGTCCCCGAGGGATGTACTGCTTTACTTCCGGGCGGCAAAAGAGTTACGTCCGGTAACTATGCGATTTTCGGCATCAGAAACGACTGCGATCTGGTCATCGACTTTGAAAGAGAAGCCGTTGTTTTGCCGCGTCCTCACGGGCTCTCATCTGTTATGTACGGAAGCCTTGTTTTTGCGCTTCCGATAGAATACGAAAAGAAAATGCGTGAATACACCGCAGGCGGCGTTGAAAGACGTTTTCCGTACTGCGATTACGAATATGTCGGCAAAAGCGAATGGCGCTATGCGCTTTGCGGCAGCTTTTTCAATGTGCGCTTCAACGGTGTCGGCAAAACACCGTTTTCGTCGGTAACGCCGCCGATAACGATCGGAACCGATCTTGCACGCATAGATTGGGATTATGAGGACGGATTTGATACGGTCTGCTCAAAACTCCCGCCCGAAAAGGTTTTCCCCTACGGGAAAGAAACAAAACAGCTTTTCCCATACGGCTGCGCCAAACTGCGTATCACCGAAATGAGAAAAATATAAGTGAATAATAAAATCAGACTTTTCACTTTTCGAAAAGTCTGATTTTTTGTACGTTTGTTGACATTGAAATGCTTTTGTGATATTATAGTAACGAAAAGAGGCATTCACAATGGACGGTCTGTTTGAATACATAGAAAGCAACGAAAAACCGTATAAGGATTTCTGGGTGGATATATGTTCGTCGGAGGGGATATCCTCGGACAAAGACGGCGTAAACGAAACCGTCGATAAGATCGAAAAATTCTGTAACTCCCGCGGTTTTTCCTCAAAGAGAATACGTTTTGAAAACGCGGGCGACTATTTTATCTGCGATTTGAACGAAGAAAGCGAAAAAGGCATCGTCTTCCTCGCACACACCGACACCGTTCACGAAAAAGGCAAATTCGGCTATCCCGCCGTCACCGAAAAAGACGGCATACTGACCGGTCCCGGAGTCGTTGACTGCAAGGGCGGTATCGCCGTTTCGCTTCTCGTAATGGAAGCACTCTACCATTGCGGTTACAGAAAACACCTGCGGCTGCTACTTTCGTCTGACGAAGAAGTGAGCGAGAGATTGAGCGGCGACGCCGGAAAACAGCTCATAATGGATTCGTGCCGCGGCTTTAACGCTTGCTTCTGCGCCGAAACGAGCAAAAAGGGAATGATAAGCGTCGGCAGAAAAGGGATATACCGTCTGCGTGTCGAGGTCAGCGGCAAAGCCGCACATTCGGGCATCGCTTATTTCGAGGGCGCAAGCGCGATAAAGGAAGCCGCGTATAAGATAATAGAGATAGAAAAATTAAGTTCTACCGGCTCATCCACGTTCAACTGCGGCGTGATCTCGGGCGGAAGCGCCGAAAACATCGTGCCGGACAAGTGTACTTTTTCGGTCGATATACGCGCGGGGTCGATGAGTGACCTCGATTCGGCTTATGAAAAAGTAAAAGAAATAGTTGATTCTTCCCACGTTGAGGGCACGTCTGCCACGGCGTTCATCAGAAGCAAACGGCTGCCGATGGAACAGACCGAAGGCAATATGCGGCTTTTTGAAAAACTCGAAAATGTCTGCAAAAAGTACGGTTTTGAGGATATTTACCCCGATTTCAACGGAGGCGGCTCCGATGCCGCTTACGCTGTCGCCGTTGACGTGCCGACAGTATGCTCCGCAGGCGTGACGGGTGACGGAAACCACACGTCGTGGGAATACGCCGAAACCGACTCGCTTTTGCGGCGTTCAAAGATGATAGCAGCGACCGTCGCGGAATATTTTTGGGCTTAAAAGAAGGTAACACAGATGTACATTGACTCTCACGGAGACAAAAGATATAAGATAGGGCTTCACACTCACACTTGCTTCTCGGACGGCAGAAAGACCGATCTTGAAGCGGCGGAAATATATAAAAGCGCCGGTTACGACGCCGTTGCCGTCACCGACCACTGGAAATATTACGACGAAAGGATCGTAAACGGGCTTCTGCTGCTTTCGGGTACCGAATTCAACACGGGGTTCAATCAGACCGAAAAAGGAAATATGCACATCGTCGGCGTCGGAATGTCGCGCGATCACGGGATAGAAAAGACGATGACAAGGCAGGAAATCATCGACCGCATAAACGCTTCCGGCGGGATCGCCATACTCGCGCACCCGAATTGGTCGCTCGTATCTCCCGAGGACGCGGAATCGCTCCACGGCTTTTCCGCGGTCGAAATATACAACACCGTTTCCGACTGTCACGAAAACTTCCGTCCGTATTCCGGCTACTTCATAGATATTATGGCAAACAGAAACTACATCCTTCCGCTTGTTGCCGACGATGACGTCCATCGTTATGACGGCGACGAGTGTAAGTCGTTCATTATGGCAAGAGCCGAAAGCTGCACGCGGGAAGCGATACTCGATTCGATACGAAAAGGCGATTTTTACGCCACCCAAGGCCCCGAGCTGCTCGTTGAGAGAAACGGAAAGCACATAACCGTCGATTGCTCGCCTGCCGACAGAGTGTGCTTCGTCTCAAACCTCGCGTGGACATCGAACAGGTGTCTGCACGAAAAAGGGCGTACTCACGCCGAGTACGACGCAGTAAACGGCGAATCGTGGCTTCGCGTCGAGATAAATACGCCGTTCGGCGACGCTTGGAGCAATATCATCAGATTTGATTGAAAGGAGCAACCGAATGTCAGAATTACTTGAATACGAATGCCCGAATTGCGGCGGAGGAATGACGTTCAACATAGGCGAACAGACTGTCAAATGTCCGTACTGCGATTCTGTTTTTACGCTCGAACAGCTCAAAGCGCTTGACGAAGGGTTTTCGGCGAATGAGCCGGACGAAATAAGCTGGGAAGATAAAGTAGGCACGGAGTGGGAGGACGGCGAAGAAGAAAACATCGCGGTCTATCACTGCAACTCCTGCGGCGGCGAGATCGTCACCGAAACGACTGCGGCTGCCCTTACCTGCCCTTACTGCGACAGCCCCGTGGTTATGACGGGCAAGCTTTCCGGTGCTTTGCGCCCGGACTGCGTCATACCCTTCAAGCTCGAAAAGAAAGAAGCAAAGACCGCGTTTGAAAAGCATCTGATGAATAAAAAACTGCTTCCGGACGCTTTTACCGAAAACAATCATATCGACGAAATAAAAGGCATCTACGTTCCGTTCTGGATATTTGACGGAACTGCGGACGGAGATTTTAAGTTCAAGGCGACGAAAACGAGACTTTGGAGCGATTCAAAGTACAATTACACCGAAACGAGCTTTTATCAGGTGCTTCGCAAAGGCAATGCGTCGTTTTCGGGGATCCCCGCAGACGGCTCAGAAAAGATGCCCGATGACCTTATGGAGTCTATCGAGCCGTTCGATATGAATGAAGCGCGTCCGTTCCAGACGGCGTTTCTTGCCGGATTCAGGGCGGATAAATACGACGTCGGCGTTGAAAACGGGCAGGAACGTGCCAACGCAAGAGCCAAACGGAGCATTGAAGAACTGTTCAGATCGACCGTGAACGGCTACGTCACGGTGAACACCGAAGCAAGCAGCGTTAAAATAAATAACGGCAAAGCAAAATACGGGCTTTTCCCGGTGTGGATGCTCCGAACGAGCTGGAACGGCGAAACGTATACGTTTGCGATGAACGGTCAGACCGGCAAATTCGTTGGGAATCTTCCGCTTGACAAGAAAAAGCAGCGCAAATACCGTATTCTTTCGTTTTTGATCTCGTTTGCCGCTGCAATGGCGGGCTGCGTGCTCGTTCTCGGCGTGTTATGAGGTGGCGGATATGAAAAAGATCGTAACGGTTATTTTTTGCGCTTTCCTTGTTATTTCACTTTCGCTTTCCGTTTTTGCGTCCTCGCCTGCCGTCGTTGACGACGCGGATCTGCTCACTTCCGCGGAAGAAAGCAGGATCGAATCGAGGATAAACGAAATACGAAGCAGGTACGATTTCGATATCGTCGTCGTTCTGCCGTCAACTCTCGGCGGCAAATCGCCTGTGGATTTTGCCGACGATTATTACGATTACAACGGCTATGGATACGGCGAAAACGGCGACGGCTGTCTGCTGCTTATCAGCATCGAGGACGGCGACCTCTGGATAAGTACCAAAGGTCGTGGTCTGGACGTTTTTACCGACTACGGCATAAACTACGTCTGCGACAAAATGGTTGACGAAGCGGGGCTTTCGGACGGAAGATATTACGATTCCGTGATCTGCTTCCTCGATCAGACGGCAGAATATCTTGAATGTGCCGAAAACGGCAAGCCGTTCGACGAGGACAGCATACCTACCGATTGGAGGAGCGTCATACTGACTTCCGCGGTCATTTCCGTGATAATTGCGGTGATCGTTTCGCTGATATACGTCGGCAGGCTCAAATCGCAGCTTAAGAGCGTCGCCCCGAAAAAGGACGCGAACAACTACGTTGACAATTCCTCGCTCCGTCTTTCGGTCAGCAAGGACACGTTCCTTTGTGCCAACGTGTCAAAAACACCGCGTCCGCAGAACAACTCCTCCGGCAGAAGCGGAGGAAGCAGCGGACATTTCAGCTCGTCCGGCTCGTTCCACGGAGGCGGCGGCAGAAAGTTTTAATGATGTGTTCCGCTTGCGCGGAACGTGATGCGACTCGACGGCGCGTGAAAGGAAAACTTATATGAAAAGCCTGATAATTCTTTTTTGCAAGACGTTTTTCATTGTTCTTTTGGGCCTATGTCTATGTAGTATCTTTGCGATAACCAATAAGTGCTTTATCAACGGTTTTGCTTCTTTCGGCGAACTTATGACGGATTTGCCATATCTTCTGTACGTATTATTTTCTTTAATATTTGCAACTGTATTTACTATTGTAATTAGATCAAAAACAAAATAAAAACTACCCGCCGGAAAGGATATGAATTCCTTTTCAGCGGGTTTGTTTCTATTAACTCGACCAAACCGGGATTTGCTGAACTGTTGATAAAAACATTGTTGAAGAATAATGTTTATTATCTTTGATATTTTTCAATGACAGCCCGGTACTCCGCATTTTCAAGTAATTTGACATTCTCCGGATTTTTCCATGACAATGTGCAACTAACCGTGTAAGCCAGCAAATCGTCAGTTTGATTGTTCTTGACACAAGCGTCGAACAACGGTTTATTACTTTTTGCGAGTTCAGAGAGCTTTTGAACGGCGAGAAGCCATTTATCACTAATCCGAATGATATCTGCTATCTTTCCGCCGCGATACGGGCGAGCGATCAGGTCATTGCGGAGTCTGCCAAAGATGTTCTCCGCGATTGTAATGAGAAACGCTTCCTCCAGTTCGCACCCCATTCGATAAACCCCGTCGCCGATCTTTTCCACTTTTTCCACCATCGTATCACAGGAATATTCCGGATCATAGAAATATGATTTGACAAGTTTGTCGGCAGCATATTCGACAAGCTCATACATATTGCGTTTTACCCAGTAGAGAAATTCGGGTCTGTCTTTCCGAAACAACTGCTCGTTCATTTGTCCAGTGGAAAAATACCAATCTCCGAACTGTTCGCTGTGAATTTTCAAAGCATCTTCTGTTTTTCCTTCAGCATGAAGGAGGATCGCTTTCATTTTCCATGCACCGAGACACAACGGAAGATCTGTACAGTTCGCAATGATTTTGTCACAGATCGGTTCGATCTCCTCTTTTACCGCTCTCGCCGCAGCAAGATCGGGCTCTGCATCGCTGACACCGAGAGACCACATGTAATTGAACATGATCCTGTAATCGTTCGGATATTCTTTATATGCGTTTCTGATGATTTCCTTTGCCTTTTCCCAATCATTCCGCATACACGCGCGATATTCCGCAATGATTTGTTCGATTTCCTCATTGACCTTTTCTTTATCATAACCCATCAGTTCGTCAAGAGAAACACCGAAATAGAAAGCAAGCGGCTGCAGCATCGAAATATCCGGATAGGATTCGCTTCTTTCCCATTTGCTGACAGCAGCACAGGTGACGTTCATGGCTTCCGCCAATTGCTCCTGTGTAATGCCTTTATCAGAGCGAAGACGTTTAATATTGGTTCCAATCGTTATTTTCATAACTTTACCTCCGTTTTTTTTGAAACTGACGTCTGTTTCTGATACCATTATATTCTTTTTTAGGATATTGTACAGGTATTGTTTGGAAAGAGCAAATTAACCGGCAGTTAAATTATTTAATTCTTACTATTTAGAAAAAAGATAGATAAATTCTGATTTGTCAACATATCGTATCATTGATATTACAGAGCAAATCAAAAAACATCCTTATCAACCCGTGACATTTTCAGCCTGTTTTTTGTTTATGACGTCGTCTCCGACGTCACGATTTCGGTTATGCGTTATGGTAATTATTCTTACAGCACCTTTTCAAGCTCGGTTATCTGCTCGTCGGTGGTTGCCCAGCTCGTGCAGAAGCGGACGACGGTGTGGCTTTCGTCGTACATTTCCCAAAAGTCGAACGCGACCTTTTCGGCGAGTTTTTCCATAAAGGCGTTTTCGAGGATAACGAAGGTCTGGTTGGTGGTCGTTTCGATAAAGAAACGGTAGCCTTTTTCTTTGAGTATCGCGCGGAGCTTTTCGGCTGTTCTTATGGCGTTTTTGCTGATCTCAAAATAAAGACCGTCGGTGAAAAGCACGTCGAACTGTATGCCGATAAGTCTGCCCTTGGCGATCATCGCGCCGCGCTGCTTTACAAGAGTGGGGAAGTGGGGCGGCATATTCTTTTTGGTGAACACGACAGCTTCGCCGCACAGAGCGCCGACTTTGGTGCCGCCGATGTAGAATACGTCGCAAAGACGCGCGATATCGGGGAGCGAAAGCTCGCTGCCCTTGCTTTCGATACCATAGCCGAGACGTGCGCCGTCAAGGAAAAGCGGTATGTTATAGCTGCGGCAGAGACGTGAAATATCGGTCATTTCCTTTTTCGTGTAAAGCGTGCCGTATTCGGTCGGGTGAGAAATATATACCATTCCGGGGAACGTCATATGCTCGTGGTTGGCATCGGAATAAAAGACCTTAAGATATTTTTCGAGGTCGGAAGCGTTTATCTTGCCGTCCTTCTGCGGAAGACCTATCACCTTGTGTCCGCTCGCTTCAACGGCGCCCGCTTCGTGACAGTTGATGTGTCCGGTGGCTGCGGCAATGACGGATTCATAGCTTTTGAGCATCGTATCAATTACGATGAGATTCGTCTGCGTTCCGCCGGTAAGGAAATACACCTCGGCGTCGTCACATTCACACGCCTTTTTTATCTTCTCTTTTGCCGAATCGGAATATTTGTCGTTCCCGTAGGCGGTCAGCGATTCTCTGTTGGTCTCTATAAAGCGCTGAAGTATCTTTTCGTGTGCGCCCTCGGAATAGTCGTTTATAAAATAAAGCATATATGTTCTCCTCCGTTTGATTGACTGACTGAATTATATCACCTGTTTGAAAAAATGTCAATAAGAATGAAATTTATACTTGATTTATGATCGGAAAAGTGGTATATTCAATACATCAATAAAAGAAAAGGAAATGAAAAATGCAGCAGGTATTCGATTATATAGAAAACGCGTTCAGCTGGCTTATTGAATATGCCATTCTCATTATAGAATTCATCGGCGTGTGCGTACTTTGCTACGCGGTCATCCGCGCCGTTGTCGGACTTTTCAGAAAAACGGATATGATCCGTCTTGAACTTGCAGAGGGCATCGCGCTGGCTCTCGAATTCAAAATGGGCGGCGAGCTTCTCCGTACCGTCATCGCACGCGAATGGAACGAGCTTATGATACTCGGTGCCGTCATAATCCTGCGCGCCGCGCTCACCTTCCTTATTCAGTGGGAAATAAGGAACGAAAAGAAAAACGTGATCAATTCCGTGCAGGATATAAGGGATTCCAAATAGAAAAGCAGCACTTGACGTTCGTTAAATACCGTCAAGTGCTTGATTTTTTATCCGATCTTTCCGTCGTTTATCAGTTCCTTGTAGTCGGTATAATATTTGACGGAGTCCGGGTGTCCGCAGTAGGCGATAGTCCCCGGCTCGTTCATCATACCGATGTATTCGTAGCAGACGATCTCGTCAACGTAGTCCGAAACGGCGGCAAGCTGCGCATATAATCTGTCTGCGGAAGCGGGAATGAGCGGCGAACGGTAGCGCGTTCCCTCGAAAGAAAACGTCTCTACGTTTGCCCAAAGCGACGCTCTGCCGGCTTTTGAATGTGCTTTTCTTAAATTTTCATAGAAACGCGGCGTTTCGTCGGGCGTTGATTTGTACACGCCGACTTCGTCCTGATATGCTATGATATCGGCGTCGAGCCTTTCGAGCGCTTTTACAAAGTTGTCGTCGGTGACTATACCGCGCGTGCCGTAGGGACTTATGAAAATTTTATGCTTTTTGCAGAGTGAATGTGCGAAAGAAGCGTAGTCGTTGACGTACTTTATGAATTCGTCCGGATAGCACGGATCGGCTCCCACTTCATCGGGCAGATACCAGCCGTAAAACGATTTGTGATGAGAAAAGAGCGAATATATCTGCTCCATAGCTCTGAACGCACGGGCTTTGACCTCATCCGACGTCATATTCGTGTAGGCGTGGTAACAGTCGCCGTAATAGCCGACAGACAAAAATACCTTCATATCGAGCTTGTCCGCTTCGTCAAGCAGGACTTCTATGGGATCGGCGCACATAAAGTCTTTCGCAAACGGATAAATGTCGGTTCTGAAATACGCTTCCGCTCTGTCGGCGTATGCAAGCGACGTGCAGAGAAGCTGAAGATACGTCATACCGAGATTTTTCATTTCGCGTATCTTCGCTCTCCATTGCGCTTCGGTGAACGTGCGGCAGACGGGTGTATAGTACACTCCTTCCGCGATATTGTGATGCGTGAACTCTATCCACGAGCCGTTTATTCTTTTTACCAAAATAAATCATCTCCGTTATTACTTTATTATTTTTTGCCCTGTTTGTCAAGAAGAATATTTTTTACCTTTCTGTTCGTTGACAAAATGCGACGCATTTGATATAATCAGTACAAATAATATGAAAGTGTGGATGTGTGTAATGAAAAGAGCTGCTGCTTTTATTGCTTTGATAACTCTGACCGTTTTTTCGGCGCTTGCTTTTGCCGTATCGGCGGAAAGCCCTTACAAAATAAACTGTACGTCGCCCGACACGATAAAAGCCGGCGACACGTTTGAAATGACGTTCTCGCTCACCGATATCACCGAACAGAACGGACTTGCCGGCATCGGCTTTGCCGTGACTTACGATCCGTCGTTCCTTGAAGCGGTCTCAATAAACTCCGTTCTCCCCGACGAATGGAAAAACGGCGAAAAATTCGAGAACATCGCTGCAGACGAAAACGGCGCTGCCGGCACCGTGATCCTCGGTGTTTCGGCATACAACGGCGAAATGCTGAAAAAAGACGGATACTCCGTCACCGTCGTTTTCAAGTGTCTCAAAGACGGCGAAACGACAGTTAAAGTCGATCCCGATGCCGAGGTCTTCTGCGGCGTGACGCTTGTTGACGGAAAGCCCGTCGAAGTAAAAGGCGAAGGCTGCGAAGCGGTGCTTAAAGCCGAGACCAAGGCGGAAGAATCCGCACCGTCGGACGACGAGGGTTCATCGTTCCCCGTGTGGGCGATCGTTGTCATCGGCGTTGTGGTCGTCGGAGCGGCAGCGTTTGTTTTGATAAAAAAGAAGAAATGAGGTAAATAAAAATGCTTTTGTATATAATCCGTCACGGAAACCCAAACTACACGCCCGACGAACTGACTCCGCTCGGCAAAAGACAGGCGGAAGCCGTGGGCAAACGTCTTGCCGTCCACGGAATGGACAAGATATATTCGTCGCCGATGGTACGCGCACAGCAGACCGCAAAACCGCTTTGCGAACTGCTCGGCAAAGAAATGGAAATAGAGGAATGGACGTCGGAAAATATAGCGGCTGCCGAATATTTCACCACCAAAAACGGTGTGAGAATGTGGGCTTTTGCCGGTGAAAGCGCGTTTCTGCGTTCGCATCCCGAATATATGGGCGAAAAATGGTACGAAGCGCCGTGCTTTGCCGGGACGAGAGCAAAAGAGGGCTTTGAGCGTATATGCAACGCTTCCGACGAATTTCTCGCCCGTCAGGGCTATGTGCGCGACGGCGGGATTTACCATACACTTTGGGAAAACAACACCAAGATCGCGGTGTTCTGCCACCACGGCTTCGGCAGCAACTGGATCTCGCATCTGCTCAACATAGCGCCGACGGTCTTCTGGGCAAATATGGATATAGCGCAGTCGGGCGTTACCGTCTTCCGCTTCGGCTCCGCAGAGGGCAAGGACACCACTCCGCTGATGCTCACCCTTTCCGACACGTCGCATCTTTACAAGGACGAGCTTCCGCTCAGATACAACAATCTTTTTGAATTTTAGATTTTTTTGTAATATTTTCGCCCTGACTGCGGTATTGAGTATGAAAGCCAAAAGAAATGAGGTAAGAATTATGCCGCTTCCCGATAAATGCCCGCGTTACACCGGTTTCAGACAGGATATGACGGAGCTTTACAACAGCATCTTCGCGTCTCCCGATTCCGACCCGCTGAAAGGTGTTTCTCCGGAAAAGTACGAAAACGCAAAGGATCCGTGGATCGCTTCAAATGAGCCGTATGTGTGGACGAACGGAATGAAAAATTCCTTAAAAAGCAATTTCGAGGTCTTGCTCGGAGAGTCGGACGACAAGGAAAAAGCACTTGCCTGGAGAGAACTCACGAGCGGCATCCAAAGGGTAAAACAGCGCATCGAAGGTATCGACGGCGGCAGAAAAGACGATCCCGATCTTTCCACTTCGAGCCGCAGACGCGAATACCGTCTCTATCAGCTGACGAAGAATATCGAGTTTTCGCTCGGCAATATGGGTGAAAAAGAAAAGCTCGCGGTCGAATTCGACAAGATGGCGGGCAAGATGAGCAAATACGGCGAGCAGAAAGAGAAGTATATCGAAACTCTGACTTTCAGCGCCGACGTGAATTATCTTGAAGACGGCAGCGCGGAAAATCTTGAAAAAAAGATCGAAGCCAATAACGAGCTTATTGATTCGCTGAACGCGGAATATAAAAAATACAGCGTTGACGAGATAGAAAAAGCCGCGAGATCGCTCGAAAATGCCTGCCAAACTTTCTCGAACGACGAACTCGAAAAGGAAAAAGCCGAACTCATTTCCCGAAAAGAACAGCACGAAAACGAAAGAAAAGAAAGGGAAGAAGCCCTTTCAAAGTCAAAGCAGTATATCGACAAGCTCAAAGCAAACCGCGAAAGCATAAAAAAAGACCTCGAAACCGAAAAACAGCAGCTTGACGCGTTTTCAAAGTCTTATAACGAACTGAAAGCGGACGAAGAATTTTTCGGCGACCTTGCCGCAAACACGGGCTACGACAGCAGGACCGACACGTTCAGCGACGTTTCTTTCAAGGATAAGCACTACGAGGACTGCAGAGAACTTCTCGAAAATCTCGTTGCGAAGAAAAAACTTGATTCTTTAAGAAATACTCTTATCGAAAAACTCAATTCCAATCCCGTTTACGTTTCCGGTGAGTCGGAAAGAGTGATAAAGGAAAAGAAAGCGTCCTTTGAAAAAGAAATCGAAACAGGCAAAAAGAACGATTCCATAACCGACGACGAAAGAAAACTGCTTTCTGACTACTCGGAGGCGAAAAAAGCGTTTGCTTCCGCCGTTTACGGCAGATACGACGAAAACGGCATTGAAACGATGTCGGGACTTTTTACCGCCGTGAACGTGTTTTCCGCGGATGCGTCGATGAGGATATCCGATATTCTCGAAAGCAAAAAAACCGACAATTCCGTTATCGGCGGCGAAAAATTCACGAACGGCGACCATATCGTTGAAATCGCAAAGCGCTTCGACACAAGCAAAGGCATCGCCGAAAGATACGAAAAAGCCAAAAAGGATATCGGCTTTGACGTATCCGAAGGGATAACGGAAAAAGAATTCGCACTTCTCAAAAAAGAGAATATCGCCCGCAAGGAAGCGTACCTGAGCGAAAACGCGGTAAAGGATCTGAACCGCGAGGATTATTACGCCAAAGACGATCTTGACGAAAAGATCGCTTCCGAGGAAGCGCGGCTCGCCGATATCGACGCCAGAATAAAAAGCAACAACGATTATATCGGCGAAAAAAAGAAAGCTCTCGACGATCTCAACAAAAACAGAAACGAGAACATAAAGAAACGCAGCGCCGCGACAGAAGAGAAGTCCGCTCTCGAAAGCAGAAGAACGGCTTTGGAAAGAGCGCACACCTCGTTCGTTATGGTAAAGGGCGCATACGGAGATATGCTGAGCGATTCGCTCTATATCAACGACAAAAAGAGTTACGCCGACTATAAGGCAAAAGTCGAAAACGGCGTCAAAAAGAGCATAGTCGATTCCGCGTCCGAGCTTTACGACCGCAGGACGGTCAAAGCAAAAAAAAGCAACAGCAAAGAATTCAACGATATGATATCTTCTCTCGACGGTATCAGAACTCTCGGGGACGAAAAGGGCAGCGTGAACGCGTCGTCTGACGAGATCTGCGGAAAACTCACCAAGCTGAAAGAGGACGCCGAGAAATATATTGCAGCCAAAAAGAAGCAGTTTTTCGTCCTCGGTACGGCAAGACGCAAATTCCGCCTCGGTTACGCCGAAAGCATCGTCAAATATACCGACGATATGATCAAACAGTACAAGGGTGTCGAAAAAGCGGAAGAAAACCTTGACAAAAAAAGGGAAAAATTCTGCGACGCGGAAGACAGCACGTTCTGGGCGATCTCAAACAGCAAGGAATCCGTTTTTGAAAACCACATAAAACCCGTTGCGGCATACGCGAATATAATCAACGATATGAGGTCCGCAAAGGAAAAGACGGATTTCGTCAAAGGCAACGTGGTATCCGTCCCGAAATTCGATTATCAGAAAGCCATCGAAGTCCAGCAGAACCATCAAAAGGCAAAAGAGAACGAAAAATTGTCGGGCGCGGTCCAAAACGAAGCCGCGGCAGTCGAAAACAAATAAAAAAACAAGAGGCTGCGGCAAATCGAAAAGCTGCAGCCTCTTACCTTTTTATTTTGAATTGCTCTCGAATTTGTTGTACTCCGCGTCGAGCCATTCGTTTGCGGCGTTCAGCCCGTCCTCGGAACATTCAAATTCGTTCACGACTTCTTCCGTGCGTTCGGGCGTGTGTCCCCAGGGGTATCTGATATACCATGACGCCTTGAAAAGCGGCTTTTCGCCTTTAAGATCAACGTATATCTTGTAGTTGAACAGCGTGGACGTGATACATCCCGTTTCACCCGACGTACCGGCTGAAGCGGTGTAGGTATTGACTATGTATTTTCCGTTATCAACCTGGCAGAACCAGACGAATCTCGGTATGGTGAACATTTTATTCCTCCGTGATTATGCGAGCCCGTTATATACGGGACGGCCTTTCTGACGTTTGTCGTAAAGATAAAGCTCCTCCGTGGCAAGCGCGATCTTCGTCACGGCAAAATCGCAGTCGTGAGGATAGATATACCAGGTGTCCTGCTTGGTATTCAGGTCAACGCAGTCGCCGTTTTTGAAAAGATAGCGGTATTCGATGTGTACCGAATACGTTTCGCTCGGTTTAAGGACGATCTCTGTCGTGTCGCTCTTGCTTTCGTCGAATATCCTTACGCGGAAACCGTCCATATCGTGCGTCATTTCGCCGCTTCCGATATCTATGAATTTCTTTGCGTTCGGCAGAGACTTGATATTTACCGGCATTTTACCGGTTGAATACGTTCCGCTTTCCACTTCCGCTCGGACGTTTGCTCTTTCCCATTCGTACCAATCGGGAATGTGCGAAAACTCGGTTTTTCCGTCTGTCGCTTCAAGCTCTCCGTATTCCGTCATACGCCATCTCTTGCCGCATTCGGTGCAGAAAATTTCCGCTCCCTCTGACTTCATACGGTATTCTTTGCCGCAGTGCGGGCACTGATAGAGTACCTTGTCAAGCCCGTCGGCACGCTTTTTGTCGTCGATCTTGATTTTGTTGTCCTTCTGCCATTTGAATTCGTCGTATTGGAACGCATCGACGAGCTTGGCGTTCATTTCTTCGGCAGAAAGCCTTTCAGTGTCTTCCTTTGTGAAAAGTCTGGTGAATTCCGCTTCGTTATACGCGATGCCTCTTGCGTGCGACGTATCCCAGAACGGAGAATTGATGTGATGCCCGTGACAGATGAGCGTCGCCACCGGGTATTTGAACATTTTTATCATCTGCCCGAGAGATTCGGGAAGCAGCGCCGTCGTACCGCAGAGCGAATACCTCGCTTCCGGGTAGATCACGGGGACGTCGCCGCGGTCAAGTACCTTTTTCAGCTTGCGGACGAGGGTTATATCGTTCGTGAACTTGCGCTTGCATATACAGCCGATGTTGCGGAGCAGCTGCTCTCTGCCGATAAAACCGTCTATTGCGACGATAAAGTTCGCATATCTGCCTTTGAGCAGAGTGTACGCGACGCTGAAATCCATAAAAGCATTGTGGTTGCAAAGAAGTATAAACGGGCCTTTGAGATTTTCGGCACCGTTGAAATAACTAATTCGCGGTTTGTATCGCTTTATGTAGGGTCTGCACACGATGGATGCGATCGGTCGGAGATACCATTTGAAACGTCGTGGATCTTCTTTGAAATCGAATCGTTCGAAACTTGGCATAAAGTTTTACTTCCTTATTTACAGTATCCGACAAAATAATATCATATCGCAGACGATTTGTAAATAGGGAAATCAACAAAAGTTTTAAGAAAATATTAAAAAATAATTACCGTTATAAGATATTATTGACATTCAAAGCCACGGTAAATATAATATACGCGGAAGTGATGAAATGAAAGTATATAAAAAGCGCACGTCCTTCAACATATATCTGTTTTCGGCGGCAGCGGTCTTTGCCACCGGCTTGTTGACCGCGCTTGCGATGTTTTTCGGAGGGAATACCGACCGCGCTCTTTTGGCGCTGACGGCGCTCCCGGTGCTTTTCGTCTGCGTCTTTTTCGCGTTTTACGAAAAAAACTGCCGCGTACTGCTTACCGATAAGCTCATTTACATAGGTCACAACGTCTTTTCCGACGAAAGAAAATACCGTAAAACGTCGGTGTCGCTGAAATACTCCGATATCGAGCGGATAAGCGTCAGATACTACCGCGTTCAGGGCAAAAAGCCGCTTGACGAGAACGTCTATACTTTCGTACTCAGGGACGGCTCGGAGGTCAAGACGTATTTTTACGAATACGGCGAAGAAAACGAAAAAGAGATATTGGATTTTCTCGGAACAAAAGTGAGGATAGATTACTGAAAATGCAGGAAAAAGAGTATATAAAACACGCCGAAGAAGCTCTGCTTGAAAAGGCAGACGGGATCGAAAAAGGCAAAAAGACAGTTTATCTCATAGGAGATTCTTCCACTGTCGGCTACCGCCGGACGGTAAAAAAAGAACTTGCCGGTATCGCCAACGTGATATATCCCGAGGAAAACGGAAGAAGCAGCCAGTACGTTATAACGATGCTCCGCACCTGGAGCGGACTCTGCGACGCCGACAGCGTGGGAGTCGTGCAGTTCAACACGGGGCATTGGGATATTGCACATTGGAATGACGAAGAAATAAGTCTTACGTCTGTTGATGAATACGCAAAAAACGTATGCCGCATAGCGGCTTCCCTCCGCAGGATGTATAAAAACGCCGCCATTGTATATGCGACCACTATGCCGATGAATCCGAACGGCGAAAACAGCGTGAACTACCGCTATACGTCGGAAATAATCAAATATAACGAAGCGGCGCTGAATGCCCTTGCGGGAAGTGACGTTGTGATAAACGACCTGTTTTCATTCGCAAAGGACTTCACTCCGTCCGATTTTGCCGACTACTGTCACCTTACCGATGAAGCAAACGAAAAAGTCGGCAGGCATTGCGCGTCGCTTTATGCGTCTTTGCTGAAATGAGCGGCGTATATAAATGTCCCGTGTGCGGGAATACGCTCGAAAAGACGGAAAACGGGATGAAATGCCCGCTTTCACATTCGTTCGATATATCGCGTGAAGGGTACGTTAATCTGCTCACCTTCTCGCACCGTTCGGGCGACAGCCGCGGCGACAGCAAAGAAATGTCACGCTCCCGACGTGATTTCCTTGACAAGGGCTATTATTCCGTCCTTGCGGAAAAACTCGCCTCAATAATACCTCTTTACTGCAAGGGACAAGGCAGGGTACTCGATATCTGCTGCGGAGAAGGCTATTACACCGCGTTCCTTGCGTCACGTCTGAAAGACATTGAGTTTTACGGTTTTGACATTTCAAAGGAGATGGTGCGTCTGGCGTCGCTCCGTCGGTCAAAAGCCCGCTTTTTCGTGGCAAATCTTGCCTCTGTCCCCGTAAACGACGGCTCATTTGACCTTGCGGCGCATCTGTTCGCTCCGTTCAATGAAAAGGAATTCTGCCGAGTGCTGAAAAAAGGCGGTCATCTCATTTCGGTTACACCGGGAAAAGATCACCTTATGGGGCTGAAAAAGGTGCTTTACGAATTACCGTACCCGAACGACGAAAAAACTCCAGACGTTAAGGAATTGACGGTAAAAGACGTCTTCCGCGTGAAAACGGAAATCCTGCTTGAAAATAACGGAGATATAACGTCGCTTTTCCGTATGACGCCGTATTATTTCCGCACGCCCGAATCGGGAAGAAAGCGTCTCGCGTCGCTTGAGACGCTGAAAACGGAAATCGAATTCATCATTACCGTATACGAAAAGTGATCTTCAGTCGATCGTGACGTAATAGGCGTAAACGTAACCGGTGACTCCGCCGTAATTGACGAGCAGCCAGTCTCCTTTGTTTTCGATTATCGTCATAACTCCGCCGTTCGGTATCTTGCCGATTATCTCCGTGTCGGTGGACGGTCCTTTTCGTATGTTCAGCCTGCTTCCGGCTGTCGTGACTCTGCCCGTCTGCGACGTGCTTTTGCCGAGAAATTCAAGGACCGACGTTGACAGGTTCGCCGCGATAAGACCGATATTCGACCTTATCCATTCCGCATCCTCGGCGTTGTCGTGGTAGCCGACCTCGATAAGCACGGCAGGCGCCCTCGTGCGTCTTAATTCCGCGAACGTGGTGTTGGACAGCGTGCGTACACGCGAAGGATCGGGGTAGATGTTTTTGAAATTCTTTGCGATGATCTCTGCCGCCCTTTTGCCTTTTTCCGACGTCGCGTAGTAATAAACGTCCACGCCTCTGACCGTTCCCGCGTTTCCGCTGCCGGCGGCGTTTGAATGGATCGCAAGATGCAGTGAATGATCGTTCTGATTTGACTGTGACGCCGACTGCGACGCCGTCATTTTCGGCGAATTTCGGAAGACCTCGACACCGGACGAGGTAAGGTCAGCTTGCAGGTCGTCTGCGATCAGATTCATATAGTATTCTTCGTTGCCCACGCCGTCGTAATACACGTTGTATTCCTGCGTTGACGGGCTGAGATATACCGATGCCATAGTTTTTATCACTCTCCTTTTTTCAGTTTATGTTTTTTTGCCCGAAACGTGATTTTTTTTGAAAAAAGATATTGACAAACGGTTTTGTTTGTGATATTATAGCACCACAAAGAAGCAGAACGATGTTCTCACCCGCCGCAAAGTGCAGGCGCGGTCAATATAACCGCTTATCGCGGCAGTATGTTGACGTGTGGGAGTATGCTTCCGCACTTTTTGTTTTATATGGCGCTTTCAAGCGCGGAACGACCGCGTGGGCGCAGCCTCTCGCAAAGAGGGGGACATTATGGAGGTGTCCGTTATCAGTAAACGCGCGTTAATCAACGAAGAGATTAAGGCAGAAGAGGTCCGTGTTGTCGATTCCGAAGGACAGCAGCTCGGTATCCTCAAAATCGGCGATGCGCTCCGCGCAGCGTCGGAAGCTGATCTTGACCTTGTCGAGATCGCACCGGATGCAAAGCCGCCCGTGTGCAAAATAATGGATTTCGGCAAATACAGATTCGAAAAAGAAAAGAAAGAAAAAGAAAACCGCAAAAAACAGCAGATCGTCGAACTCAAGGAGCTTCAGCTCACCTGCAGTATCGGTGATCACGATTTCGAAACCAAAGTAAATCATGCTACACGTTTCCTGTCTCAGGGCAACAAGGTAAAGGTGCTTGTCAAGTTCAAAGGCCGCGAAATGGCTCATACCGAACGCGGATCCGACCTGCTCGCACGTTTCCTCGAAGCCTGCTCGGAATTCGGTCAGGCTGATAAAGCCCCGGTCCTCGAAGGCAGAAATATGATAATGATCTTAACACCGGCGAAAGCCAATCAAAATACGAAAGGAAAACCGAAAAATGGGAAAAATGAAGACACACAAGGCCAGCTCTAAACGTTTTGGTCTTACCGGAACCGGCAAGGTTAAATACAACCACTGCGGTCGCCGTCATAAGCTCGGTCTTAAAGACTCCAAGAGAAAGAGATCTCTCCGCAAGGCTTCTTATGTAAGCGATACCAGAATGGACGATCTCAAGCGTCTGCTCCCTTATTCATAATTCAGGCGGAGGTGTAACGAAATGGCAAGAATCAAACCTGCTCTCACAACAAGAAAAAGAAGAAAGAAATTCTTAAAGGCAGCCAAAGGCTACTGGGGTTCCAAGAGTAAGCACTTTAAGATGGCTAAACAAGCCGTTATGAAGTCCGGCAACTATGCGTTTGCGGGAAGAAAGCAGAAGAAGAGAGATTTCCGTGCTCTTTGGATCACCCGTATCTCCGCACAGTGCAAGGTCAACGGCATCAACTATTCTCAGTTTATGCACGGTCTTAAAAAGAACGGCATCGTTATCAACAGAAAGATGCTCGCCGAGCTTGCCGTCAGCGACAAGAACGCATTTGCTTCTCTCGTTGAAAAGGCAAAATCTGCCCTTTAATAGCGTATACTGTTGACAAAGCGCGCATTATCTGTTATAATGACTGCGCTCAAAAAATAATCTTCGCACACGTGCGAAGGGAGGGAAAAAAATGGCTGAAATCAAAGTCAAGGAAAATGAATCCATAGACAGCGCTATCAGAAGATTCAAGAGATCTTACCTTAAGAGCGGCGTTCCTTCTGAACTCAGAAAGAGAGAACATTACGAAAAACCCAGTGTTAAACGTAAGAAGAAAGCCGAAGCTGCAAGAAAGAGAAAGTTCAAATAATTTCTCAAAATAATGACTTGACGACCGTCTGCAAAAGACGGTCGTTTTTTTGCCCTTTTTACTCTTGCAATCGCAAAAAAACCGTGATATAATTGATTAAATGAATGATCGAGGCGAAAAACAATGGAAAAAAGCAAAAAAACAAAACCTCAGTCCAACTGCGAAAGCTGTGTCAATTACGACTACAACGAGGAAACGGGCTGCTATGAATGCAACGTCAATCTCGACGAAGACGAAATGGTAAAATTCCTTGCCGATTCGTTCGCAAACTGCCCGTATTACGATTATTACGACGAATACAAGACCGTAAGAAAGCAGAACTGAGGTAATAGATTTGAAAACGATCTGGAAATACGTTCGGCCTCATCTGTCTATGATGACGGTCGGACTTATAATCAAATTCATAGGTACGATGTGCGACCTCATCATCCCGTACGCACTCGGCTATATGATAGACGGCTACAAGGACTCCGCGAGCCGTTCGGGCATCTATATCTGGGGCGGAATTATGCTCGTTTCGTCTGTCGGAGCGTTTGCTTTCAATATACTCGCCAACCGTATCACGGCGTTTACCGCGGGACGTGTGACGCGCACGCTCAGACACGACCTTTTCAAAAAGATATCATATCTTTCGGCGTCGGGTACGGATAAATTCACCATACCGTCGCTGATCTCGCGTCTGACCGCAGACACATATAACATCAATCAGCTCGTGTCAAGGCTTCCGCGTATCGGAATAAGAGCGCCGATCCTTCTTATCGGCGGCATCATTTTTACGCTCACGCTCGATACCGTGCTGACTCTCGTCCTTGTCGGGACGCTTCCGCTTATTGCGATAGTCGTCTATTTCGTCACAAAGGCGAGCCTTCCGCTCTATAAAAAGGTGCAGTCTATGCTCGACAGAATGACGCGCACCGTGCAGGAAAATTTCACGGGCGTCAGAGTTGTCAAGGCACTTTCAAAAACCGACTACGAAAAAAAGAAATTCGCGTCCGATAACGATTCGCTCACTGCCGCCGAAAGACGCGCCGAGCTGATAATGGCGATAAGCAACCCCACCACGACGGTCATTCTCAACGTGGGACTTACTCTCGTCGTGCTTGTCGGCGCGTTCCGCGTCGATTCCGGACTTACGACAGCGGGAAACATCATATCTTTTCAGACATATTTCACAATAATCCTCAACGCGATGCTGACGATAACCCGCGTGTTCATAATGTGCAGCAAGGGCGCGGCATCGGCTTCGCGTATCACCGAAGTGCTTGAAACCGAAGACGATCTTCCTGTCATCGAAAAAGAAAGCGGAAACAAGGATTATCATATCGAATTCCGGAACGTCACCTTCTCTTACAACAAAAACGAGCCTAACCTCAGAAACGTGTCGTTCTGCCTCAAACGCGGGCAAACGCTCGGTATAATCGGCTCGACAGGCAGCGGAAAGAGTACGCTGATCGCGCTGCTCAACCGCTTTTACGACGTTGACGAGGGAGCGATATACATCAACGGCACCGACGTGCGTTCGATACCCAAGGAAGTGCTGGCGGCGATGTTCGGCAACGCTTTTCAGAACGATTTTATCGTGTCGGGCAATATTGCCGACAACATAGACTATTATCGCTATCTCAACGAAGAAGCGATAGAAAAGGCGCTTAAAAACAGCTGTACCTACGAATTCGTGTCCGCATACCCGGACGGCACGTCGCATCCCGTCGCACAGCGCGGAAGCAATGTTTCTGGCGGACAGAAGCAAAGACTGCTTATTTCAAGGGCGATAGCAGGGGAGCCGGAAATACTCGTGCTTGACGATTCGTCGTCGGCGCTCGACTATAAGACCGAGTCGTACCTGAGAAGATCGCTCCACGACAACTATTCGTTCGCCACGAAGATAATCGTCACCCAGCGTATTTCGTCGATACAGAGCGCCGATCTCATACTTGTGCTTGACGACGGCAACGTGATAGGCGAAGGAGATCACGAGCATCTTATGAAAAACTGCGAAGAATACCGTACCATTGCCGAAATGCAGATGGGAGGTGTTGCCGGATGAATAACGGAATGATAGGCGGCGGAAGAATGTCGCGTTCCGAAACGAGCGGCGACAGACGCAAGTTTTCCGGCGTAAAGGTCAAGAAAAAATACATACTTCTGCGGCTGTGGAAGTATATGTACCGCTACAAGTTCCTGCTTCTGCTTGCGCTGCTGCTCGTGGTGTCGTCCAACCTGCTCGCTTTGTGGGGGCCGTCGCTTTCGGGCAAAGCGATAAACGCCATCGCCGAGGAGACCGGCGTGAATTTCCCCGTGGTGCTGAAGTATATCGTGCTGATGCTCGTCACCTATGTGATATCGGGACTGCTTGCGTATCTGCTCGCGGCGCTGATCGCGGTGCTTTCCAAAAAAGTAGTGAACCGTATGAGACGCGACGTGTTTGAAAAACTCGTGTCGCTCCCCGTCAGCTTTTTCGACGGATATCAGGCGGGCGATATCATAAGCGTCATCTCCTACGATATCGACACCGTGAACGCTTCGCTGTCGCAGGATCTGCTTCAGCTCTGCAAATCGGTGATAATCGTATTCGGCTCACTGTGGATGATGCTCAGCATCGCGCCGAAGCTCGTACTCGTCTTTGCGTTTACGATCCCGCTTGCGATCGTGTTCACCAATATAACGACGCGCAAGGTGCGTCCGCTTTTCCGCAGACGTTCCGCCTGCCTCGGCGAGCTCAACGGTTTTGTCGAGGAAATGACTGCCGGACAAAGGACGACGAAAGCCTACAACCGCGAAGAAGAAGTGCTGAAACGCTTTGACGTAAAGAACAACGAAGCCGTGGACGCTTATACCAAGTCGGAATATTACGGCACGATAGTCGGTCCGGGCGTCAACTTCATCAACAACCTGTCGCTCACTCTCGTCAGCGTGTTCGGTGTCATCAGTTATCTCAACGGAAATATGCTCATCGGCGATATTTCGTCGTTCGTTCAGTATTCGCGCAAGTTTTCGGGGCCTATCAACGAAGCGGCAAACATCATCGGCGAACTTCAGTCGGCATTTGCGGCGGCAGAACGTGTTTTCCGCCTTATTGACGCAGAACCCGAAAAAGCCGATGCCGAAAACGCCGAAGTCCTTGCCGACGTAAAAGGCTGTGTCGAACTGAAAAACGTGTCGTTCGGCTATAATCCCGAAAAGAAGATAATACATAACCTCAACCTCAAAGCACCCGAGGGCAGTCTTGTCGCCATCGTCGGACCTACCGGCGCGGGCAAGACCACGATAGTCAACCTGCTTATGCGCTTTTACGATGTTGACAGCGGCGATATAACGGTAGACGGCAAGTCGATATATTCGCTCACGCGCGATTCGCTCCGCGGCGCCTACACGATGGTGCTTCAGGATACCTGGCTGTTCTACGGAACGGTTTACGAAAACCTCGCTTACGGCAAGGAAAACGTCACTATGGAAGACGTTGAGCGCGTCTGCCGTGCGGCAAAGATAGACAGCTTCATCAAGCGTCTGCCCGACGGCTACAACACGATGATAGGCGGCAACGAGAACATTTCAAAAGGACAGAAGCAGCTCATAACGATAGCGCGTGCAATGCTCCTCGACTCCAAAATGCTCATCCTTGACGAAGCGACGTCAAACGTCGATTCACGGACGGAAATGCACATTCAAGCCGCAATGCGCGAGCTTATGAAGGGGCGCACCTGCTTCGTCATAGCACACCGCCTTTCCACTATCCGCAACGCCGATATGATACTCGTCATAAAGAACGGCAACGTGGTGGAGCAGGGCAATCACGAGGAGCTTATGGCGAAAAACGGCTTTTATTCGGAGCTTTACTATTCGCAGTTCGACAATGTCGAACAATAAATGAGAGGGGTATTTATGAAAAGGATATCATTGCTGCTTGTTTTCACGCTTTTTCTCGGTCTCTGCGGATGCGGAAACACCGAAAACAGTGAAACAAGCGCGGAAGGATCAAAAGAAGTCTCACAGTCGGCATCGCTTGAAGACGTATCCGAAGAGGTCTCGTCGGAAAGTGCGGAAGAGTCTTCCGAAGAATCAAGCACCGATCCGTATCTCGACGGTAAAAAGCTCGTCGTGTTCGGTGACTCCATAACCGCGCTCGGAAGCTGGGGCAGAACTGCCGCGGAAGAGCTTAATATGTATTTCTTCAACGGCGCAATGGGCGGCATCACAACGGAAAAAGGGCTGGAACGCTTCGACGCTTTCGTCGCGTCGCAAAGCCCCGACTTCGTGACGATCCTTTTCGGTATGAACGACCTCATAATGACTTCAAAAAGCAATCCGCGCGTTACTCCCGAACAGTTTGCCGTAAATCTGAAAAAACTTATCGAACGCACGGCAGAACTCGGCGCTGTTCCGATACTTCTCACGACAAATCCGTATAACCCCGACCTTTTCTATCAGACACAGGGACAGGACAAGTCGCTTTACGCCGAAGTCGGTGAGCCGCTCGAATGGCTTGCCGTCTATAACGACGTGACGCGCACCGTGGCGGAACAGACGGGAACGTACCTTATTGATATGTACGCCGCCTGCGACGGTGTAAACTATTACACCCTGCTTTCCGACGGCATACACCTTGCGGCAAAGGGCAACGAGATATTTGCGTCAACGCTTGTAAATTGGTTCAGAGAGCATTATGAATCAAACCCGGACGCTCCGAAGGTCAGCAACACCGACCATTATATCAACCTCGCTTCCGGCGAAAGCGCACCGGTGATCTCGCTTGTCGAAAGCGATTGGTATTACAACGACAAAGGTACGATGTCGATACGCAATATAAAGGGAAATCTGAAGATCTGCAACACAAACGGGCTTTGGCCCGACGCGCAGTATGTTCTGAAAGATCCGATAAACGTGTCGGTCTCCGACGGCGTGCTGAATTACGATATCAGCACCGCAAACGTGTGCGCGAGCATTTTACTGTATTTTGACGGTGCTACTCCGTCGGCTTACACCGATAAACAGTACGTCATCATCAACAAATATCTCGGAGGAAAATGCGATTCCTACACGGGCGACCTGCTGCAGAATCAGCATCTTTCCGGCAGCATACCGCTTTCAAAGCTCGGCATCAACGCTTCGTGCGTACACGACGGAAAAGTGCTTATCACGGGTATAAAGATCTACGCGGCGGGGAGCGCTTACGAGACGGTAACAGTAAAACAACTTGATATCGGAGTGAACTGATATGAAAAAACGATTCACATTATTGCTTTTTTCGCTTCTCCTTTTGACTTTTTCGTGCTCAAAGGCCGAAAAACATACTCACGCCTACAAAGAAACTGTCGTTCCTCCGACCTGCACGGCTGACGGATATACCGAATGTGTGTGCGAGTGCGGCGACAGATACGTCAAGGACACCGTTTCAAAAACGGGACATTCGTTTGCGCCTTATATGTCGGTCGAAGCGACCTGCATCAAAGACGGCTATGTGACGGAAAAGTGCGGGCTTTGCGGCGAAGAGCAGAAGACCGTCATCAAATGCGAAGGGCATAAGACGGACGAGCCGCGAGTTGAGATATCAAGCAGCAATAAAGGGAACAGATATATTGTCTGCGGCGACTGCACCGTTTGCGGCAAAAAAAGCGTCGTTATTTCCACTTATGCCGTGTCTCCGGCGATATCCGACACGCTCGACGGCGAACTGCGCGATATCGGCAAAGGCGGAAGCGTCACTTTGAAGCAGACGACTATGGGGTTAAGCGTTACCGCAAAAGCCGAAACGGGATTTATCTTCCTCGGATGGACTGACGGCGTGACCAAAGCGGAACGAGTGGAAAACGAGATAAAAAGCGATATTTACGCCGTTTTCGCTTATGAGCATTATACGCTGCCCGTAATGAACATCGTCACCGCGGGAGACGCCGAGGTCGTGCGCCTTGATCCTTACGTTGACTGCAAGATAAGTATGCTTTACTGCGACGACAAATACGCGTTTGAGGACGCCGACGCGGGGATCCGTGTCCGCGGCAACGCTTCGTCAAACTACGGCGATTCGGATTGGATAAGGCAGAACAAGGTGCATTACCGCATCAAATTCGATAAACGCACCTCCGTTCTCGGCGTGAATTCGGGTGCCGAGTGCAAAAGCTGGGTGCTTCTGCGCGGCGACAGCAATTTTATGAAAGAACTCATCCCGGATATGATGCTCAACCGCTTCACCGACAGATACGTTTTCGCTCCGGACTATACCTTTGTCAGCGTGTATATCAACTACAAATATTACGGCGTTTACGTTCTCTGCGATCAGATACAGATAGACAAATACCGCATAAATATCGACGAAAAAGAGGACGATGACACCGATATATTCCACGGCTATCTGCTCGAAATAGACAATTACTATTCCAAAGAGCCGTACAATTTCACGGTGGATTACGGCGGAGTGAAGCTGACCGATATCTACGGCGTTACAAAGACGGTGAACGGCGTAGGCTATTCCGTCAAATACGACGAAATGACCGAGGAACAGCTTGCTTTTTTGAAAAAATACATTTCCAACGCCTACACGATCTGCTACCGGGCGATTTACAAAAACGATTATTACCGTTTCAACGTGAATTACGACCTTGTGAAATTTCCGGAAGCGAAAAACTCAAAGGAAGTCGTCGAAAAGGTACTTGACCTCGATTCCGTCGCTTCGATGTACATTCTGCGTGAGCTTGCCGCGGAGCGCGACGGCGGTATCGGCAGCTTCTTTATGTACGTCGATTTTACCGAAGACGAGCCGAGGCTCAATTTTGCGGCTCCGTGGGACTTTTCGTGGGCGTTCGGTGACGGTATGGGGTACAGATACGACAAGCTCTGCGTCGGTGCATGGCAGCCGCAGGAATTCATCAATTCAGCGGGCAACCGCTCGTTCACCTGGTTCATCACTCTGTATCACGAGGATTGGTTCGTCGATATCGTCAAGGAAAAATGGCAGAGATGTATGAAAGAGGGCGGATTTGACGACCTTATCAATGAAATGGACCGCGTCACAAGGGAGTATAAAGAGGATTTCAGAATGAACTCCGAACGCTGGGGCTGCGGCGACCAGGAACACGCAATGTCGAGCACCCGCGCATGGCTGATAAAACGTATAGATTTCCTTGACAGTTTGTGGGGAAAATGAGAAGCAGCATTATTGGATCCGAACACGGAGGATGACGTTATGGCAGATATAGTCAATTACAGCAATGATTTTGACAACATTGTCGCAATTATAGAAAAATCAAAAATGAGAGCGATCAGAGCTGTCAATGCCGAAATGATTGAAATGTATTGGCAGATCGGACAATATCTCAGCGAAAAATCAAATAACGATGGTTGGGGAAAAAACACCGTTCGGGATTTTGCGGATCATCTGAAAATGACATATCCCTCCGCAAGCGGCTTTTCTGCGCAAAATCTGTGGCGAATGAAGCAGTTTTATGAAACATACCACGATAATGAAAAACTCTCACCACTGGTGAGAGAAATTTCGTGGTCAAACAATCTGCTTATTATGACCGGGTGTAAAATCGATGAATCAAGAGAGTTTTATATGCGTTTGTGCATTCAGAATGGTTATGCGAAACGCGAGCTTGAAAGACAGATCGACAGTATGCTTTACGAAAGGACAATGCTTTCACAAGAGAAAAATAAAGAACTGATTGAACGTTATCCTGCAGTCGGTGCGCTTCGGGATTCGTATGTATTGGAGTTTTTGGACATCCCGGAGGATTTCAAAGAAAAGGATTTGCGCAAGGCGATCATCTCAAATTTGAAAAAGTTCATTCTGGAATTCGGCAAAGACTTTACTTTTGTCGGAGAGGAATATCGCGTTCAGGTCGGTAACAGGGATTTCTTTATTGATCTTTTGTTCTTCAATCGTGCGCTGTCATGTCTTGTAGCCGTAGAATTAAAGGTCGGCAAGTTTAAGCCGGAGCATCTTGGACAACTGAATTTCTACCTGGAAGCACTGAATAGAGATGTCAAGAAACCCGAAGAGAACCCGAGCGTTGGACTGATTCTTTGTACCTACAAAGATGATACGGTAGTTGAATATGCACTCAGCAGCAGTCTTTCTCCGGCGATGGTCGCAGATTATACATTGAAGTTACCTGACAAGAAACTGCTTGAAGATAAGCTGCGCGAGATCGCTTTACTCGCTGAAAGCAATGATACTAATGGGTAATAACGGGAGATTTAATACGGAGTCCGGATATGAACAATATTGATTTTAAGAAAGCAGAAATGTTCATTAACAACACATCCCGACGATTTGAAAAAGAAGTGTCAAATGCTTTGTTATATGGACATTCACGCGATAATGCTTTAGTGACAGAAATAGCATATAGATTATAATTATCCAGACAAATCCCGGCTTGGTTTGCTTGGCTTAATGAAACACCCCGTTGAAAATCCAACGGGTGTTTTTTGTTTAATGTCATAGCAAACGAGGAAAAATTTATTCTCTTTTCACGGTGTGACATTATCCGACAGGGGAAGTGTATATAATGATATGCAAGGAAGGTGAAAAATATGACATACAGTCTTGAAAGTGAAAACGGAATAATGTCGGTGAAGCTGAAAGGCGAAATGGATCATCACAGCGCAAAGCCCGTGAGAGAGGAGATAGACGCCGCGATCACGTTTGAAAGCCCCGTACTGCTTCGGCTCGATCTGTCAGAAATAGTGTTCTGCGATTCGTCGGGGCTCGGCTTCATAATGGGGCGATACCGCCGTATGCACGAGGTCGGCGGAAGCCTTACGCTCGTTGATCCCTCAAAACCGACTATGAAGATCCTTGAGCTTGCCGGGCTTGACAAGCTCATCAGAACCGAAACAACGAAAGGGGTGTATTGAAAAATGAGAAAAAAACCGAAAAATCAATTCAGCTGCGCGTTTCCCGCGTATTCGGTCAACGAGGGCTTTGCGCGTATGACGGTCGGCGCGTTCATTTCGATGATAGATCCGAGGATAAACGAGCTTGCCGATATGAAGACCGCCGTCAGCGAAGCGGTCACGAACGCCATAGTCCACGCTTACCGCGGCGAAGACAAAAGAAGCGAAAAATACGTTTACATAACGGGCGAACTTTTCGACGACAGACTTGTGGTGATAACCGTGCGCGACAAAGGAAAGGGAATAGAAGACGTTAAAAAGGCTATGGAGCCGCTCTATACGACGTCACCCGAAGAGGAGAGGTCGGGGATGGGATTTACGGTAATGGAGTCGTTCACCGACAAGATCAAGGTGCGTTCGCTCCCCGGAAAAGGGACAGCCGTAAGACTTTACAAGAAATTTTCGGTATAATGGACTTGGCTTCAAACAACGCCGAAACACTCAAAAAAGCCCAAAACGGCGATAAAAACGCGCTTGATACGGTGGTTTCGGCAAATATGGGACTTGTAAAAGCGATAGCAAAACGTTTTATCGGCAGAGGTACGGAGTTTGAAGACCTTGTGCAGATAGGCAGTATCGGGCTTGTCAAGGCGGTCAGAAATTTCGACGTTTCGGCAGGGAACCGGTTTTCGACCTACGCTTTTCCGCTCATTACCGGAGAAATAAAAAAGCACCTGCGCGACGACGGCACGATAAAGGTGTCGCGCACGCTCAAGCGCGACGCCGCAGTCGTAAACCGCGCAAGGCAGGAGTATATAAAAGAAAACGGCGAGGAGCCGACGCTTTCGTACCTTGCGGAAAAAAGCGGGCTTGACGCCGAAGAGGTGGTGCGTGCCATCGAAGCGTCCACTCCCGTGCTTTCGTTTTCGTATCAGAACGACGACGGCGACAAGACTATGGAAAACCTTGTGGGGACGGACAATATAGGAGATGTATGCGAAAAAATATCGCTGCGTCAGTCGCTTTCAGCCCTTGAAAAGACCGAACGCGAAATAGTCGTTTACCGTTATTATCTTTGTCTGTCACAGAAAGAAACGGGGGAAAGACTCGGACTGACGCAGGTGATGGTTTCGAGAAAGGAAAAGAAAATACTCGAAAAACTCAAAAACGAGTTGAGCTGAAGCACTTTCAGCCGCCTTTTTTGCGTCTTTCGTGCGGAACGACCTTGAAGCCAGATATGTTTCCGCGCTCCAGAGCGCCGAAAACGCGCTTTTTTACGCCGTGATCGTTTCTTTCAAGCTCTCTTACAAAGTTTTTCGTTTTTTCTCTGTCGGTTATCCCGTCGGCGGGACACGATTTAGGGGAAATGACGATGTTTTCCGTCTTGACGAAATGACGTATGTCCGCTTCCGGCGTGTAGATGAGCGGACGTATGAGCGTCACGCCCTTGCGGTCAAGGTAGGTGACGGGCGAAAAGCAGCCTATCCGTCCTTCGTTGAACAGGTTCATAAAGAAAGTTTCTATCACGTCGTCGTAGTGATGCCCGAGCGCGATTTTTGTCATTCCGTTGGCAATGGCAGCGTCGTGGAGCGCACCGCGGCGCAGATTTGCACACAGCGAGCAGGGGTTCGTCTCCTTGCGTATCTCAAAAACTATCTGATAAATGTCCGTCTTCTGGACGATAAGCTCAACGTCGATGTCGTCGCAAAGCCTTTTTACCGGATCAAGGTCAAGACCGGGAACGCCGGTGTCGAGCGTTATCGCTTTGACTGTGAAATGCTCCGGATAAAACCGGCTGAGCGCTTTCAGCACGCAAAGCAGCGTCATACTGTCTTTGCCGCCGCTGACTCCGACGGCGATGACGTCGTTTTCGCTTATCATATCATAGCCGTCTACGGCGCGTCTTACCTGCGACAGAAGTTTTTGTATATTCTGAAATTCTCTCATATCATTCAACTCACTTTACGCAAAGATTATATATTATCGTGACCGATATTACAAGAGGATTTTTTGAAAAAAGTAATTTTGAAAATCACAAAAACGCACGAAATACGAGAAAAACGAAGAAAATCGCATAAAAAACAAAAATTTTTGAAAATACCTATTGACAAATGATTTTTTTCTGTTATAATAGCGAGGCACGTTAAAAGAAAGTAATACGGAGGAAATCATTTTATGTCTACATTTATGGCAAAAAAAGAGTCTATCGAACGTAAATGGTACGTTATAGACGCCGCCGGCAAGACTCTCGGCAAAGTAGCCGTTGCAGCTGCCACCATCCTCAACGGTAAACACCGCCCCGAATATACACCCAACGTTGACTGCGGCGAATGTGTTATCGTTGTCAATGCCGAAAAGATCGTTCTTACCGGCAAAAAACTTGATCAGAAGATCTATTATCATCATTCCGGCTATGTAAGCGGACTCAAAGCTGTTAAGTATCGCACACTTATGGCTTCCAAACCCGAAATGGTCGTTGAACTTGCTGTTAAAGGTATGCTCCCCAAGAACAAGATCGGCGCAGCCAGCTTTAACAGACTCAAAGTTTATGCAGGCGCTGAACACAAACAGGAAGCTCAGCAGCCCATTGCGATCGAAGTAAAGTAAGGAGGAAGAAACAATGACATACACACCTTCAAAACCCTATTTCTACGGCACCGGCAGAAGAAAATCTTCCACCGCAAGAGTCAGACTCGTTCCCGGCTCCGGCGTTATCACCGTCAATAAAAAGGACGTTGACGAATATTTCGGACTCGACACCCTTAAGCTCGTCGTAAATCAGCCGTTCGCAGTTACTTCCACCATCGGAAAATTCGACGTTATCGCTTCCGTTCAGGGCGGCGGCATCTCCGGTCAGGCAGGCGCCATCCGTCACGGCATCGCAAGAGCTCTTCTTCAGGCAGGCGACGATTATCGTCCTCTCCTCAAAAAAGCGGGACTTCTCACCCGTGACCCTCGTATGAAGGAAAGAAAGAAATACGGTCTCAAAGCAGCTCGCCGCGCAAGCCAGTTCTCCAAGAGATAAGTTTACGCCTATATTTCAAAAGCCTTTCGGAAAACCGAGAGGCTTTTTTATGTACTGCTTTGCAAATGTCAATAAATATGAAAAAAGGGGCTGTAAAAAAATGGCCGTTTTTGAAGAAAAATTCATACGTTTTTTTGCTTTGCCGCTTTTTCTGACTTTTGATGTTATTCACATTGTGTGTGTATCTAAAAGTACAAGACTCGCCTTTTCCGACGAGTCTTGTACTTTTGACACTGCTTTTTTTTACAGCGCCTTTTGCTTGTCAATAATTGTTTTTATAAACCGCGCTAAAAGTCGAGACAATCCTTCTTTGTTGTGCTATTATATAGTCAAAGGGCACCGCCGGCATGCCTACCGATTACAAGGAGGAACAGTTATGACGAACAAAGAGATAATAGACAAAGCGGTCGAATATATCGACAGCCGTCGAAACGTCGGATTGACGGTCGAAGACGTCGCGCTGAACGCAGGGTTTTCAATAGACTATTTCAACAAGATATTCTTTGAACGCACAGGGTTCAACGTGATGGAATACGTACGCTTCCGCGCTCTGCACGACGCGGCGTATAAGCTCCGTATGACCGATGATGATATTTTGAGTATCGCGCTCGACTGCGGATACGGCTCACACGACGGGTTCACCCGCGCTTTTAAAGCGCAGTTCGACTTGACTCCGAGCGAGTTCCGTGAAAACAAGAGCAAACAACTTTGGAAGTTCGCCGACGACGAATTCAGTGCTACGTTAGAAAAGCGTTTTATTGATGACTTTCCGGAGTTTCGCCCGGCGGATATTTCGATAACAGCAGGTGAGCTTTTGATGAAAGACCTGAGAAAATATGCGCTATGGGTGTGCGAGTCAGCATTTGACGGAATGCGGTTCTTTTGCAGCGAAGCCGACGGCGTTTTGGTAGGGATAACAAAGAATTTCAAGCGATTCGGCCCGTTTGTGTATTTGCTCCTGAAAGACACTTCGGTACTTTACAAAACAGTGAATAAACTACAAAAGCTCGAACCGCATTTTATCCGCGTGATATTTGAAAAAGATATAAGCGAACCGGATTTCCGCGCTGCGCTCGGCGATCTGTGCCGCGATAACTCGCGGGAATTGAAATCCTACCGAAACTATGCGATATTTATAGGCGAAAAGCAGCCGCTTCCGCCGGAAGCGGCTGGATTTGAATTCAGATACCTGCAAAAAGGCGATGAAGTAGTCATAGACAAATGGGCGGCGGCTTTCGGTAAAGAAATGCTTGACGTGTCGGATAAACCTATGAACGGCAACTGGGATTGGGGCTTGAAAGAAACAATCGCGCGGCCATTCGAAAAACGCCCGAACGACAGACCTTTGGGCATGTTCCGCGGAGAAAGGCTTGTCTCTGTCGCAAGAACGTCGCCTATGGAATTCCCGGGCGTAAAGATCAGCGACTGTATTACGATCTACACGATCCCCGAATACAAGTATGCCGAAAAAGCGTTTTACATTTACGTTATGAATACGCTTATCGACGATGGCTTTATCCCCTGCGAGCGTTGGCTGCCGTTTTCCGGCGGCGAAGAGTTTACGCCGTTTGCGGCAAAATATCTAAATAAAGACTTCCGCGCGGACGACGTAGGGTATGTCCCGGCGGGGTTAAAGGTATTCGAATTGTAGGTACACTGTAACATTATATTAGGGGGGCTGTAAAAAAGGTCCAAAAAAGAGAGACTGTGAAATCCGAAAAAAAGGATGACATAGTCTTCTTTTTGTGGTATAATTGAGTTGATGAAACAGAATCACAACCAACGGATGTATTATACACCATATCAAATCAAATTACCAGTAGATTTTGGAAAAATTGCCGTTTTTGAAGAAAAATTCATACGGTCTTTTTGCTTTGCCGCTTTTTCTGACTTTTGATGTTATTCACATTGTGTGTGTATCTAAAAGCACAAGACTCGCCTTTTCCGACGAGTCTTGTACTTTTGACACTGCTTTTTTTACAGCGCCTTTTTTATATGCCTTAATTATTCGTAAACTTCAAGTGCGTCTTTTCTCGAAAGATTGATCCTGCCCTTGTTGTCAACACCGAGGACCATAACCTTTACGGTGTCGCCGATGGCAACGACGTCTTCGACTTTTTCAACACGCTTCTTGTCGAGCTTGGAGATGTGAACGAGTCCTTCTTTGCCGGGAGCGTATTCTACGAAGCAGCCGATGGGGATGATGCCCGTGACTTTGCCGGTGTAGATAGCGCCGGGTTCGGGATCCATAACGATGGCGTTGATGATGTCGAGAGCCTTGTAGGCGTTGTTCTTGTCAACAGCGGCGATGAACACGCTGCCGTCGTCTTCGATGTCGATCTGAGCGCCGGTGTCGGCACAGATCTTCTGGATAACTTTGCCGCCCTTGCCGATGACTTCGCTGATCTTTTCGGGATCGATCCTGGTGGAGATCATCTTGGGAGCGTATTCGGAAACGTCATGTCTCGGCTCGGAGATGCAGGGGAGGATGACGTTATCTATGATATAGAAACGACCTTTTTTGGTAACTTCAAAAGCGTTCTTGATGATCTCGGGGGTAAGACCGTCGATCTTAAGGTCCATCTGTATCGCGGTGATACCTTTTTTGGTACCTGCGACCTTGAAGTCCATATCGCCGAAGAAGTCTTCAAGTCCCTGAATATCTATCATAGTAGCCCAAGTTCCGTCGTCGTCGGTGATAAGACCGCAGGAGATACCTGCATCGGGAGCGGAAATGGGAGCGCCTGCGTCCATAAGAGCGAGAGTAGAGCCGCATACGGAAGCCTGGGAGGTGGAACCGTTGGAGGAAACCACTTCGGAAACGAGACGGATCGCGTACGGGAATTCTGCTTCGGAGGGAACGACGGGTTCAAGAGCGCGTTCTGCGAGTGCGCCGTGACCGATCTCACGTCTGCCGGGAGAACGGACTGCCTTGGCTTCGCCTACGGAGTAGCCGGGCATATTGTAGTGGTGCATATATCTCTTGGTTTCTTCCTGATCTATGCCGTCAAGAAGCTGAGCTTCACGAAGGGCAGCGAGGGTGGCAACGGTGACGACCTGAGTCTGACCTCTGGTGAACACTGCGGAGCCGTGAGTTCTGGGAAGAAGACCGACTTCTGCAGCGAGAGGACGGATCTCGTCCATCTTTCTGCCGTCAACTCTGCGTCTGTCTTCCTTGAGCCAGGTGCGGACGATCTTCTTCTGGAGTTTATACATACATTCGTTGATCTGAAGAGCGGAATCGGGATATTCTTCTTCAAGAGCAGCAAATACTTTGTCGTAAATGGGTTTGAGGTTGGCATCGCGGATCTTCTTGTCGTCGGTGTCGAGAGCCACTTTGACTTCTTCGCCTACGAGAGCTTCGATCTTGTCGAACATATCGTGGTCGATCTCGCAGGAAGGATAGTCGAACTTGGGTTTGCCGATTTCGGCTTTGATGGAGTTGATGAAGTCAACGAGAGGTTTGATCTCTTCGTGAGCCTTCATAATGGCTTCGTACATCGTGTCGTCGTCAACTTCCTTGGCGCCTGCTTCGATCATAACGACCTTTTCTTTGGAAGCGGCAACGGTAAGTTCGAGATCGGACTTTGCTCTCTGTTCTGCGGTGGGGTTGATGACGATCCTGCCGTCAACAAGACCTACGAAAACGCCGCCGATAGGTCCGTTCCAGGGAATATCGGAAATGGAAAGGGCGATGGATGCGCCGATCATAGCGGCGATCTCGGGAGAGTTATCGGGGTCAACGGACATAACCATAAGGGAAAGGACTACGTCGTTTCTCAGATCCTTGGGGAAGAGAGGACGGATAGGTCTGTCGATGACACGGCTTGCGAGTATGGCTTTTTCACTGGGGCGGCCTTCTCTTTTGAGGAAGCTGCCGGGGATCTTGCCTACTGCGTAAAGGCGTTCTTCAAAATCGACGGAAAGAGGGAGAAAGTCTATTCCGTCACGCGGAGCGGCTGAAGCCGTTGCGTTTGCGAGGATGACTGTGTCGCCGTAACGAACGAGGCACGAACCGTTGGAAAGCTGGCTGAGCTTGCCCGTTTCGATTATCAAAGGACGTCCGGCAAGAGTGTACTTGAATGATCTTGCGTTTTCAAACATTTTTGTTTCTTCCTTTCTGTTTTCTTTTATTTTTACACGAGGAAGAAGTACAGTTTAACACTTAAATACGCCGTAAAGCTCTTTTTACGCCATATTTAACTGCTAAACCGCTCTTCCCCGATGACTTGGGTACGAAAAGCAGGGCTGCTGTCCGGCGCGCTGCCGACAAAAAATCATTCTTATGCGGCAATTCCGTTTTGCAGCAGCCCTTTTCCGATCACTTTCTGATCTTGAGACGGTCGATGATGGAACGGTAACGTTCGATATCAACTTTGGTCAGATAAGCAAGGAACTGTCTTCTCTTGCTTACCATCTGAAGCATACCTCTGCGGGAATGGTTATCCTTGGGGTTGCGTTTGAGGTGTTCGGTAAGTTCGTTGATCCTGTAAGTAAGGATGGCGATCTGAACCTCGGGCGAACCCGTGTCACCTTCGCGGATGGCGTACTCTTCAATGATCTGTTTTTTGATCTCGGCTGTAAGCATTTGCTTTCCCTCCATAATAAATATTTTGCGGTAAGACTAAGCCGACGGCGGAGGACCGAACGACTGAGTGATACCCCCGGTACTTGCGCACCGTTTCGTATTATATCACGTTTTTTTCGGTTTGTAAATAGTTTTTCAAGATTATTTTTATTGATTTTATTAACATTTATTCTATTGATATAGCAAAAATAATGTGTTATTATCTTATTGTAATTCTTGATTGCGGCGAAAGGAAAGACATATATGCTCAAATGGCTTTTGAAAATAGGCTCCCGCCTTATCGCGCTCGTACTGATGTGCGGCATCACGGTGGGGATAATATATCTTGCTTCGTCGCGCTCGCTGCCGATGCTTCCCGAAAACGACGGCGATTACAGTATGATAGCACCGGACGAAAGCGTTGAAGACGTCTCCGAACCGGGATCTTCCTCTGCGGAAGAAAGCGATGCTTCTTATGAAGAATCGGAGGAAGTCAGTGCTTCACGGGAAGCAAACGATTATCTCGAATCTTTCACCAAGGTCGTGAGCGGCGAGAATACCGATATCAACGAAAACAGATACGACGGAGAAAATCAGATCATTGTCATCAACGACGTTCAGCCCGACGTTAAATCCCTCGGCAAAGACGACGTGAACGTCAGAATGGGATTTACGTTCCTTCCCGACGGACGTGTTTTCGATCCGTCTTTCCGCGAAATAACCGATACCGTTTCGTCTCTCACCTTCACGGGACTTCGTGACAGCGAAATGAAGCCCATCTTCAAAAACGAAGAAACGGGCGAAATGTTCTTCGTAAACGAAAACGACGAGCTGATCCCGACCGACTTCGACGAACACCTCGACAAGCTCGGATTCGATTTTGACGTCCCCTCCTATCTCTGCGAACAGACGCACGACGCAAAGCGCGTTTACAGCAAGTCGATCGGCAAATACGGCTACCGCGCATTCGTCGGCACCGAGCAGGAATGGACTTACTGTTACTACGATTTTGAAGAGGTTTTCGCGTTCTATCCGTTCGTCGAAAACGGCGAAGCAAAGGGAACGGGAGCGGTGCTGAAAACGCGCAATTCCGTGCAGTATATTGAATTTTACGGTACCAAATTCAACCGTATACAGGTCGGGCCCCGTCAGGGCGAAGCGGACAACACCGTCGCCACCGGATTCTATCCGCCTGAGGACAGAAGCCTTGACTCTATCGGATATTTCTATTTCTGCGACGGATATTCGAGAGTCAGAAACAAGCTCGATGACGGCACGTTTGAAGAACGTCTCATTGATCCGCTCGGAAAACTGCTCAAACGTATGCCGGACTTTGAAATAAAAGCCTATTCGGACGGTATTATGCTCCTCGAAAAGGACGGCGTATTCGGCTACGCCAACACGTCGCTCAACTGGATAACCGATCCGATGTACGTCGACGCGGCTCCTTTCCTCGAAGGTCTTGCGGTCGTCGGAACGCAGAACGGCAAATACGGTGTCATCGACACCGGGGGCAGCTATGTGCTGAAACCGGTTTTTGATAAGATACTGAACTGTTCCGGCGGTGTCATCGCCGCTTACGACGAAGAAAACGGCTGGACGTTTTTCAACAAACTCAACAAGCCCGAAGAAACGCAAAACGAAGAATCGTCCGCGGAAGAAATGTCGGAGGAGCTTTCGGAAGAAACTGAAAATTGAATTGAATATTAAAACAATATTTCCAAATTATGTATTTACGCAGGCGTTTGAAAAAATGCCTGCGCTTTTTGTTTGTTATTGGAATTATTCTTGATTTTTGTTTGCAATGAGTATAATATATAGGTTAGGAGGACTATACCATTATGACAATGCTTAATGACACCTATGCCGAATATTACTTTCATCAAGGTACGAGCTGCGCTGCATACGAATACCTCGGTTCGCATATCAATGATGACGAAACGGTATTCCGCGTGTGGGCACCCAAAGCGGATAAAGTATGCCTTTCCGGCGATTTCAACGGCTGGGGCAGCGATACGCCTCTTGAACGCATAACGGACAGCGGTATATGGGCTGTCTCGGTAAAAAAAGATCTGATCCCTCCGGGAGGACGTTATAAATATCTCATCTACCGTGACGGAAAGAGCTTCTTCAAGTCCGATCCTTATGCGTTTTATTCCGAAACAAAAATAAATACCGCATCTCTTTTGTATGATATAAGAGGCTATAAGTGGCACGATGCGGAATATCTTGAAAAAAGAAAATCCTGGCAGGACGAGCTTTATGCCGACCGTTCGCCGTCCGTACCCGTGAATATATACGAAGTACACCTCGGCTCCTGGAAGAAGAAAGCCGACGGAAGTTATCTTACCTACCGCGAACTCGCAGACGAACTTTCGGCTTATGTCTTGGATATGGGCTATACGCATATCGAGATAATGCCTATCGCCGAGCATCCGTTTGACGGCTCCTGGGGATATCAGGTCTGCGGATATTACGCACCTACGTCGCGCTTCGGAAGCCCGAAGGATTTTATGGAATTCGTCGATATCTTCCACCAAAAGGGAATAGGCGTCATCCTCGACTGGGTGCCGTCGCATTTCCCGAAGGACGCTCACGGACTTTACGAATTCGACGGCTCTCCGCTTTACGAATATCAGGGCATCGACAGAATGGAGCATAAGTCGTGGGGCACGCGCTGCTTCGACGTCGGACGCACCGAGGTAAGGTCGTTCCTTGTTTCAAACGCCGTATACTGGCTCAAGGAATATCACATAGACGGGCTGCGCGTCGATGCCGTCGCGTCGATGCTGTATCTCGATTACGATAGAAAACCGGGTGAATGGAACCCGAATCCCGACGGTAGCAATATCAGCCGCGAAGCGGTATCGTTCTTTGAAACGCTCAACAAAACAATCAAGGAAAGATTCCCCGACGTGCTTATGATAGCCGAGGAATCCACCGCGTTCCCGAACGTGACGAAGCGTCACGGGCTCGGTTTCAATATGAAATGGAATATGGGCTGGATGAACGATACGCTTTCATACGTTCAGACCGATACGTATTTCCGTCCCGGATGCCACCACAAAATGACGTTTTCGACGTCCTACGCTTATTCCGAAAGCTATGTGCTTCCCATATCGCACGACGAAGTGGTACACGCCAAGAAGTCGCTTATCGACAAAATGTTCGGCACTTACGAACAGAAATTTGCGTCATTGCGTGCGTATCTCGGCTGGATGTACGCGCATCCCGGCAAGAAACTGCTGTTTATGGGCTCGGAATTCGGACAGTTCCGCGAATGGGACTACGAAACGCAGCTTGAATGGTTTATGCTCGACTATCCGCTTCACAGCGAACTGCGCGAGTATGTGAGATCTCTCAACAAATTCTATCTGTCGTCGCCCGAACTCTGGGAGCGCGACAGCGACTATTTCGGCTTTGAATGGATAGACGCGAACAGAACGAACGACAGCGTTTATCTGTTTGAACGTATATCGAACGACGGCAGCAGACTTGTCTGCGCGTTCAACTTTTCGCCCGTACACCGCGGTATATATCCGATCCCCGTAAGGGAATCCGGATGGTACAGAGAGGTATTTGCGAGTGAACAGGGTGCCAATCCCAAATCGCTGAGAGCTAAAAAGACCGAAAACGGCTATGTCCTCACAACGGAACTGCCGCCGCTTTCCGTGTGCTTTTTCCGCAAATCAAAAAAGAAAAAATAATTTTTCAATACTTTTTAAGGAAGTGACAGTATGAACAAGAAAAAAGAATGTGTCGCAATGCTTCTTGCAGGCGGTCAGGGAAGCCGTCTTCGCCTTCTCACCGAGAAAACCGCAAAACCCGCAGTGTCTTTCGGAGGCAAGTATAAGATCATTGATTTTCCTCTGTCAAACTGCGTCAACTCCGGCATTGATACCGTTGGCGTACTCACACAGTATCAGCCCTTAATGCTCAACGAATACATAGGCGACGGCAGACCGTGGGATCTTGACCGAAGCTGGGGCGGAATTATGGTACTTCCGCCGTATCAGGCGATGAAACATTCCGATTGGTACACCGGCACCGCGAACGCCATATACCAGAACCTGCGTTTCATCAAAAGATACAGTCCCGAATACGTGCTTATCCTTTCGGGCGACCATATCTACAAAATGGACTACAAGGCGATGCTCGACTTCCACAAGAAGAACAACGCCGACTGCACCATCGCCGTCATAAACGTGCCGAAGGAAGAAACGAGCCGTTTCGGCATTATGTCCGCCGATGAAGAAGGCAGGATCTACAAATTCGAGGAAAAACCCAAACAGACCGATTCCACTACCGCAAGTATGGGCGTCTATATCTTCACGACCGAAAAACTCATAAAATATCTTGAAGAAGACGAGGAAAACCAGGAAAGCGAAAACGATTTCGGCAAAAACATCATCCCCAAGGCTTTGTCCGACGGCGAAAGACTCTTTGCATATCCGTTCTCGGGATATTGGAAAGACGTCGGAACGATTGATTCGCTTTGGGAATCCAATATGGATCTTCTCGGCGACAAGCCGACGTTCGACCTCAACGACAGCTCGTGGAGGATATTCTCGCGCAATTACGGCGAGCCGCCTCATTATCTCGGCTCAAACGCCATAGTCAACAACTCGATAGTCACCGAAGGCTGCGAAATATACGGGACTGTCGAAAACTCCGTGCTTTCCGGCGGCGTCAGAGTGGAACGCGGCGCGATCGTGCGTGACAGCGTTATCTTCGGCGGCGTTGTTGTCGGCAAAAACGCTACCGTCGATTATTCTCTCATCGACTTCGATACCGTCATCGGCGACGGCGCAAAGGTCGGCAAAATGAAAGGCGAAGCGTCGGGCATAACCCTTGTCGGCGGCGAACTCAATATCCCGGCATCTTCCGTTATCCCCGATAACGTAAACGTAAACCAGCTCTTTCTTGATGAGATGGCAGAAGGGAGGAAATGATAATGGCATCGGTTGTAGGAATAATTTTTTCCAATATTCATGACAGAAGCATACCCGAGCTTACAAAGATCCGCACGATGGCGTCGGTCCCGTTCGGAAGCCGCTACCGCCTTATCGACTTTACCCTTTCAAATATGGTAAACGCCGGACTTACTCACGTCGGCGTTATCACGAACTATAATTATCATTCTCTTATAGGTCATGTCGGCTCCGGTAAATCCTGGGACCTTGCCAGACGTGCCGGTGGTGTCGATATACTTCCGCCGTACGTCACCGCGTTCGGAAGTCAGCAGTCGTTCGTTCATTCGACACGCCTTGAAGCACTCAAGAATATCTCCGAATACATAAGCGACTGTACCGAAGATTACGTCATCATCAGCGACTGCGACATCGTCTGCAATCTCGATCTTTCCAAAATGATAGAAGAACATATCAATTCCGACGCTGACATCACGATGATGGTCAAACGTATGTACCTTGTCGGCAATTCCGGCGGCGATACGCTCATCGTCGAAAGCAACGAAGATGGATACGTTACCTCGATAAGCGAATATCTCGGCAAGGGCGGCGGATATAACGATATCAGCACGAGCGTAATGGTTATGAAGCGCACGCTTCTTGAAAGCATACTGCTCGAATCAGGAGCGCACAATTACAGCTCCTTCTCCGCAGACGTGCTTCCGCGCTACATAGCGAACCGCCGCGTAAGAGCGTTCAGACACGAAGGCTACTTTGCCACGATAAATTCGATGCAGTCCTATTATTTCTGCAATATGGACCTTCTCAACGAGGACGTAAGACACGAGGTGTTCACTGCCGACGGCAGACCTGTTCTCACCAAGATAAAAAATTCGCCTCCCACCGTCTATGCCGCTGGTGCGAACGTAAAGAACTCGCTTATCGCCGACGGCTGCGTGCTTAACGGCAGCGTCGAAAACTCCGTGCTTTTCAGAGGAGTAAGGATAGGTAAGAATTCGCACGTCAGAAACTGCATACTTATGCAGGACACCATAATCGGCGACAACGTGAACCTTGACTCCGTCATTACGGATAAAAACGCCGTCGTGCGCGACGGCAGAACGCTTGCCGGTCATTCCACGCTTCCGTTCTATATCGGAAAATTCGTACAAGTATGATCTTATGACTCGTAAAATGGAGAAACATATTATGAAAAAGATACTTTTTGCGTCTTCCGAATGTATGCCTTTTGCGGCGTCGGGCGGGCTTGGCGACGTTATCGGCTCGCTTCCCGAATCTCTTAAAAAGGAATACGGAGACGATGCGGATATCCGTGTCATCATACCGCTTTACGGTCAGATAGACGGAAAATACCGCGCAAAAATGAAAAAGGAATGTGAATTCTACGTTCCGCTCGCCTGGAGAAATCAGTATTGCGGCGTATTTTCGCTCGTTAAAAACGGCGTGACGTACTATTTCGTGGATAACGAATACTATTTCAACCGTACTCCGCTTTACGGTCATTACGACGACGGCGAAAGATACGCATATTTTTCCAAAGCCATTCTCGAAGCGATGCCTCATATCGGATTTTTCCCCGATATCCTGCACGCAAACGACTGGCAGACCGCGCTTTCGGTAGTGTATCTCAAATATAAATACGGTCTTGTCCCCGAATACTGCGGAATAAAATCGGTATTCACCATCCACAACATAGGTTATCAGGGCATCTACGGCTTTGAGATACTCGGCGACGTGTTCGATCTTCCGGCAACGGACGGTATGATACTCGACTACAACGGCGATATCAACCTTATGAAAGGCGCGATAATGTGCGCCGACAAGGTATCGACCGTATCGCCGACCTACGCAAAGGAAATACTGTCGCCCAAATATTCGCACGGGCTCCACTTTGTTCTCGAACAGAACAAGGGCAAGCTTGTCGGTATACTCAACGGTATCGACAGGGATTATTACAATCCTTCGACAGATACCGAGCTGTTCGCAAACTTCTCGTTCCGCAAGCCGGAAGGCAAGGCGGTAAACAAAGAGGAGCTTCAGAAGCTGCTCGGACTTCCCGTGAAAAACGACGTTCCGATGATCGCCGTCATCTCCCGTCTTGTCGATCACAAGGGACTTGATCTGCTCACGCTTGCCGCCGACGATATACTCAAGAACGACGTTCAGCTCGTCATCCTCGGCAAAGGCGATTACTATTACGAAAACTTCTTCCGTCACCTTGCGGAGCGTTATCCCGGCAAGGTAGTCACGATAATTGACTATAATAAGGAACTTTCCAAAAAGATCTACGCCGGCGCCGATCTGTTCCTTATGCCGTCGCGCAGCGAGCCGTGCGGGCTTGCCCAGATGATAGCGTCGCGCTACGGTACCGTTCCCATAGTCAGAGAAACGGGCGGACTTTACGATTCGATCCGTGACATCGGTTGGGAAGGCGGCGGAAACGGCTTCACCTTTGCACCCTATTCCGCGTGGGAGCTTTTCAAATCCGTTGAACGCGCCATAAACGTCTATCACGACAAGGACGTTTGGAACAAACTCGTCCTCACGGTTATGAAATGGGACTTTTCGTGGAAAAAGTCCGCAAAGGAATATATAAAACTCCTTTACGAATGATAACGGAGTCACGCTTGATTAAACTATTTTGATATATTAGGAGAACAAAACTTATGCTTCTTTCAAAGGAAGAAATACGCGCATCTCTTACCGATAAGATATCGCGCTATTTCGCGGTGTCGCCCGAAGAAGCGACTGCCGAACAAATGTACAAAGCCGCCGTGCTTACGGTACGGGACAGGCTCGCCAAGATCAACAAACAATACCGCAACGAGATAAGAGAGAACAAGGAAAAACGCGTTTATTATCTCTGTATGGAGTTTCTCCTCGGTCCGTCGCTCAGAATAAATCTGTTCAATCTCGGACTTCTCGAATCTTACCGTGAAGTGCTTGATTCAATGGGCTTTTCGCTCGACGAGATATGCGAACTCGAACAGGATCCCGGACTCGGCAACGGCGGTCTCGGCAGACTTGCCGCCTGCTTTATGGATTCGCTCGCTACCGAAGGCTACCCCGCAAGAGGATTTTCGATATGCTACGAATACGGTCTTTTCAAGCAGAAGATCGTTGACGGCGAACAGCTCGAACTCCCCGATATCTGGATGCCGTCCGGCGAAGACTGGCTCGTTCCGCGTCAGGACAGAGCAGTACGCGTTCGTCTTGGCGGAAAAATTGACGAGGAATGGAAAAACGGACACCTTGAAATAATCCATACCGATTATGACGAGATCGAAGCCGTTCCTTACGATATGTTCATTTCCGGCTGCAACGAACACGCCGTTGCACCGCTCAGACTCTGGAAAGCACGCGGCGTCAAGGATTTCAATATGGAAGCCTTTTCGCAGGGACAGTATCTCAAAGCCGTTGAGGACAACACGATCGCCGAAACGCTGACGAGAGTGCTTTATCCTGCCGACAACCACCACGAAGGCAAACTGCTCCGTCTCAGCCAGCAGTATTTCCTCGTTTCGGCTTCTCTCCAGAGCATACTTCTTTCGCATATCGAAGACTATAAGACGCTCGATAATCTTCCTGAAAAAGTTGCCATCCACATCAACGACACACATCCGGCACTTGCCGTTCCCGAACTTATGCGTCTGCTCATAGACGTTCATAACTACGATTGGGACACCGCCTGGAATATGACGGTACGCACGATATCCTACACCAACCATACCGTTCTTCCCGAAGCGCTCGAATGTTGGAATGAAGACCTCTTCCGTTTCAAACTCCCGAGAATTTATACCATCGTAAAAGAAATAAACCGCCGTTTCTGCGCCGAAGCGTGGGACAGATTCCCCGGAAACTGGGACAAGGTCAGCCGTATGGCAGTTCTCAGCCACAACAAGGTCAAAATGGCAAACCTTTCCGTCGTCGGCTCTCACAAGGTGAACGGCGTTTCCGCGCTGCACTCGGATATCCTCAAGGACACCGTTTTCAGAGATTTCAACGATATGTACCCCGACAAGATAACCAACGTCACCAACGGTATCACGCACAGACGCTGGCTCTGCCTCTCCAACCCGCGTCTTGCATCGCTGCTTGATGAATGTATCGGCGACGGTTACAGACTTCACGCCGAAGAACTTGAAAAATTCGAGTCTTTCGCCGACGATACGACCGTGCTTGACAGACTTGCCGTCATCAAGCATCAGAACAAGGAAGACTTCGCCTCCTTCATCAGAAAGACCACGGGCGAGATCATTGATCCCGATTCCGTTTTCGACGTTCAGGTAAAGAGACTTCACGAATACAAGCGTCAGCTTATGAACGCGCTTTACATAGCGTCGCTGTACGTCAAACTCAAAGAAGATCCGTCGTTCGATATCCGCCCGCAGACGTTCATTTTCGGTGCAAAAGCGGCTCCCGGATATTATCTTGCAAAGGATATCATCAGATTTATATGCTACCTTGCTCACGATATCAACCTCGATCCCGTCTGCAAAGGCAAACTGAAAGTCATATTCCTCGAAAATTACAGCGTTTCCATAGCCGAAAAACTTATGCCGGCAGCCGAGATAAGCAAACAGATCTCTCTTGCGGGCAAAGAAGCGTCCGGCACCGGAAATATGAAGTTTATGATCAACGGCGCTCTTACCGTAGGTACGCTTGACGGCGCAAATGTCGAAATGGCGGAATGTGTCGGCAAAGACAATATCTTCATTTTCGGTCACACCGCACCCGAAGTCGATGAGCTTTGGAAGAAGGGCTATTCGTCCGCATACTATTACAACACGTTTGAACCGCTCAAGAAGGCTGTCGATTCGCTGCAGGTCGGCTATCACGGACGTTCGTTCAGCGATATGGCAAACTATCTGCTCTATTCTACCGGCGTTTCCGATCCGTTTATGTGCCTTGCCGACTTCGCCTATTTCACCGACGCAAGCAAAAACGCGATAGAAAAATATGCCGATGCAAGAGCCTGGAACAGATCGTCGCTCATCAATATCGCAAAAGCGGGCAAGTTCTCGTCCGACAGAAGCATCGAAGAATACGCAACGAATATTTGGGGACTTGAAAAACACAATGGCTGATATTATGCCGGAATACCGCGAAAACGGCGCGTATACAAGGACACTTGTCAAGTATGCGGGCAGGGAATTCACGGTGAACGTACGGGACAAACACTCCCTGTGCGTTGAAATATATAACGAATACAAAAAAATAAGTGAGACAACGGGTACGTTCCTTGACGGACGTACCTCTGTCGTTCTTCCCGAACTCGAAAGAGGGATATATTGGGTAAAGACTATCTGCGACGGCGAAGTCATCGCCGACGAAAGATTCGTGTTCACTGACAACGCTTTTCCTCCCGTCAAACCGCCAAAGGGGATAATTTACCATATTTTCGTTGACCGTTTTGCCAAAGGCGGAATAGTCAGACGCCGTCACGACGCAGTCATAAATAACGACTGGACAAACGGTGTCCCGCAGTATGCGGAATACGAGGGCGGATATGTCGAGAACAATATGTTCTTCGGCGGCACTCTCTGGGGCGTTGCCGACAGGATAAACTACATAAAAAGCCTCGGTACCGAATGGCTGTATTTAAGCCCGATATTCACCGCGTATTCCAACCACAAATACGATACCGGCGATTTTATGAGCGTTGACAGTATGTTCGGCGGCAGGGAAGCGCTCGACAACCTTATTTCCGTCTGCCATCGGAACGGTATAAAGGTGATCCTCGACGGCGTGTTCAACCACGTCGGCAGGGATTCGGTCTATTTCGATTACAGGGACGTTTACGGGAACGGCGCGTACCATCACCCCGATTCGCCTTACCGCGAATGGTTCGATATAAAGGATGACGGTACTTACGACTGCTGGTGGGGCATAACCAACCTGCCCAAGGTCAGAAAAATCGAATCTTACCGCCGTTTTATCTGCGAAAAAGTCATACCCGAGTATATGAAAGCGGGCATCGACGGCTGGCGCCTTGACGTCGTTGACGAATACGATACCTCGTTCCTTACCGAGATCACCGCCGCGACCAAAAAATACAAACCCGATGCCGTGGTGATCGGCGAGGTCTGGGACGACGTGACCGACAAGGTCGCGTATTCCGAAAGAAAACAGTATTTCTGCGGTGCGTGCCTTGACTCCGCGATGAATTATCCCATAAGAAACGCGCTGATAAGCTATATAAAAAGCGGCAGCGCCGACGAACTGAAAGACACGATAGAAAATCAGATAAAGCATTATCCTCGTGAAAAACTGCTTTGTATGATGAATTTCCTCGGTACGCACGATACGGAGCGCATCATCACCGTGCTCGGCGACGGATTTTCAAACGGCATTGCCGGCAGCATACTTGCGTCCAAGCGTCTTGGCGAGGATGAATACGCTTCGGCGAAAAAGCTGTTCAAGGCGGCTTTCACGCTGCTTTCGTGTATTCCGGGCGTGCCGTCGGTCTATTACGGCGACGAAGCGGGGCTTCAGGGTTACCGCGATCCGTTCAACCGCCGTCCGTTCCCGTGGGGAAACGAGGATAACGAGCTTGTCCGTTTCTGCCGTATGATCTCGGCTATACGCTCGGAGCATAAAGCCCTCGTCTGCGGCAGCGCCGAAGTGACACAGTGCAACGACGGATTTTTCGTCCTTAAACGCAGAGCCGAAAACGATACCGTCGTCTGCGTCTGCAATATGTCTTCGGAATACAAATATTATGTAAACCAAAATCTCACCCCGCTTTACGGCACGAACACGCTGTCACCCGGAGAAGCGGGCATATTTACGGAGGAAAGTTATGATTGAAAAAATTGCTTCCGATCTCTCACATCTCGGCATTAACAAGGGCGACGAAATACTCGTCCATACCGCGTTCAGCAAGCTCGGCAAGGGTGTCGATCCCGACGACGTGATCGCCGGTCTCCGCCTTGCGATAGGCGACGAAGGTACGCTCGTCATTCCGTCGCTTTCGTGGGAAAACGTCAATAAGGAAAACCCCGTTTTTGACGTGTACGACACGCCCGCCTGCATCGGCTTTTTCCCGGAATATTTCCGCAAGACCGAGGGAGTGCGCCGCTCCGTGCATCCGACACATTCCTGCTCGGCAATAGGCAAAAACGCCGACGCTTATATTTCGCTTCATCAGCTCGACCGTACCCCGGTAGGCGAAAACTCGCCTTTCCGCATACTCTCGAACCGCAAAGGCAAGATACTGTTCCTCGGTGTCGTTTCCACGCCGAACACGTCTATGCACGGCGTAGAGGAGCTTGTCGGCCCCGATTATCTTTACGGCGACGACCTTGAATATACGCTTAACGGTTACGACGGATTTTCTTACAAAGCGGTCTATCATACGCACGGTTTCAAGAACACGGCACAGAGATATGAACGCGCCGAAACGCTTATGAATCAGTACGAACTGTCAAAAGGATACGTTCTTGAGGCGTACTGCACCCTTATGTCGTCGGAGGCTTTGTGGAAAAAAGGCAAAGAAGCGCTCGAAAAAGACAATCATTTCTTTGTTGATATCAGAAAATAAATAAGAATAAGTAAAAATTAACAAAAAAATGTGCTTTGTCTTAAAATTTCGTGAATTCCCAAAGTAAATTCCACAGTGGAAACACGGTGGAAATAAGTATAAGAAATAAGCGGAAATAAGTGTAGGAAAAGAAAAAAGGAGCAAAAAAGCAGCATAAAGAAGGAAACAAATGACAACAAGAGCGTAAAA
>JAZUKE010000139.1:0-25615 GCA_045643125.1 Eubacteriales bacterium | reverse complement strand
GCAGTCGGTTTCCTCGGACAGCAGCATGGCGCCCAGATTGCCGTGTCCCAGACCTACCTTACGGTTTTCGGCAACGGAGCCGGGAATGCAGAAGGACTGCAGACCGATACCGATATCGGCAGCAGCGTCAGCGGCCTTCTTGTCGCCCTTCTTGATGGCGATGGCGGCGCCGACGGTATAAGCCCACTTGGCGTTTTCAAAGCAGATGGGCTGAGTTTCCTGGACGATGGTATAGGGGTCGATGCCCTTTTCGTCGCAGATAGCTTTGCATTCGTCGATGGAGGAGATACCGTATTCTTTGAGGACGGCGAGGATCTTAGCCTCACGTCTTTCGTAACCTTCAAAATTAGCCATTATCGGTGCCTCCTTATTCAAGTCTGGGGTCTACATACTTGACGGCTTCGGAGAAGCGGCCGTATGTGCCCTTGGATTTTTCGTATGCTTCGTTGGGTTCCATTCCTTTTTTGATGAAGTCGGTCATTTTTCCGAGAGAAACGAATTCGTAACCGATAACTTCGTCATTTTCGTCAAGAGCCATTCTGGTGCAGTAGCCTTCGGTCATTTCAAGGTATCTTACACCCTTTTCCTTGGTTCCGTACATAGTACCGACCATGGAACGGGCACCCTTGCCGAGGTCTTCAAGTCCGGCACCGATAACGAGTCCGTTCTCGGAGAATGCGGACTGGGATCTGCCGTAGACGATCTGCAGGAAGAGCTCACGCATAGCGGTATTGATAGCGTCGCAGACAAGGTCGGTGTTGAGTGCTTCGAGAATGGTCTTGCCGGGAAGGATCTCGGCTGCCATTGCAGCGGAGTGAGTCATACCGGAGCAGCCGATGGTTTCTACAAGAGCTTCTTCGATAACGCCGTTCTTGACGTTGAGGGAGAGCTTGCAGGCGCCCTGTTCGGGAGCGCACCAGCCCACGCCGTGGGTATAACCGGAAATGTCGGTGATCTGCTTAGACTGTACCCATTTGCCTTCTTCGGGAATGGGGGCGGGACCGTGGTCGCAGCCTTTTGCTATGCAGCACATATTGTTGACTTCTTTGGAGTAGTTAAGCATAGTGTATTCCTTTCGTTATTTTATTGACTTTATTTGATTATTTCGCCGTAAACATTTCCCGCGCAGCCTGCTGCGTTGGATTCGTCGGTGTCGATGTGCATAGCGGGAGCGAATTTTTCGCTTACTCTTACAACGACGTCACCGAAAATAAGGGGACGGGCGGTATCGTCGAGCTTGACGCTGACGATCTGACCGTTTTCGAGTCCGTATTCTTCGGCATCCTTCGGGGTAAGGTGGATGTGACGTTTTGCCGCTATGCAGCCTTCGGTAAGCTCAACTTCGCCGCAGGGGCCGACGAGCTTGACGGGAGCGGAGCCGGCAACGTCTCCGGATTCACGCACGGGAGCGGCAACGCCGAGAGTACGCGCATCGGAAAGGGAAACTTCGACCTGGTTTGCTTTGCGTATCGGTCCGAGGATGGATACGTTTTTAAGAGTGTTCTTGGGGCCTACTACGTCGATCCTTTCTTCGGATGCGAACTGACCGGGCTGAGAAAGATACTTTTTGACGGTGAGCTCGTGTCCTTTGCCGAACAGGATCTCAAGGGTTTCGGCTGTAACGTGAACGTGACGAGCCGATGTTTCAACGAGAATTTTGTCCATTACATATATTCCTTTCGTTTTTATTTTTTCTGACAGAGTATTATACAACAATTTTTTTGACTTGTAAATGACTTTTTTGAATTTTTTGTTGAAAATCGGAAAAATATATGCTACAATATAACTCGTATAATAATAGGCATAGTATTTTTGCCGATCGGAAAAGGATGTAACAGTATGGAAAACGAAAGAAAACCGCGCATACTTTCAGGAATAAAACCTACCGGGGAGCTTACCCTCGGATCATATATCGGGGCGATCAAGAATTGGGTAGCCCTCGAAAACGACTACGACTGCCTTTATATGCTTGCCGATATGCACTCGATCACGGTGCGTCACGATCCCGCAACGCTTCGCCGCCGCACGCTCGAACAGCTCGCGCAGTACATAGCTGCGGGACTTGATCCCGAAAAGTGCATACTTTTCATTCAGAGCAATGTACCGGCCCACGCCGAGCTCGGCTGGGTACTCAACTGCTACACGATGGTGGGCGAGCTTAACCGTATGACGCAGTTCAAGGACAAAGCGTCCAAGCATACCGACAACATCAATGCGGGACTTTACGACTATCCCGTGCTTATGGCGGCTGACATTCTTCTTTATCAGGCAGACCTTGTTCCCGTCGGTGAAGATCAGAAGCAGCACGTTGAGATCTGCCGCGATATCGCCAACCGTTTCAACGGCATTTACGGCGACGTGTTCAAGGTCCCCGAACCTTTCATTCCCAAAGTCGGCGCAAGGATAATGAGCCTTGACGATCCCGAAAGCAAAATGAGCAAGTCGGAAGAATCCAACGGCAGTGTTCTCATTATGGACGAGCCGAACATCATCAAAGCAAAATTCAGACGCGCCGTCACCGACAGCGAGACCTGCGTAAGATACGATCCCGAAAATAAAAAAGGCATTTCCAACCTTATGACCATATATTCCGTCTGCACGGGTATGAGCTTTGACGAGATCGAAACTCAATTTGCCGGCAGAGGCTACGGAGATTTCAAATCGGCGGTAGGCGACGCCGTCGTCGATACGCTCACTCCGATCAGAGAGGAAGCCAAACGTCTTCTTGCCGATAAGGCTTATCTCAACGAAGTCATCACGAAGGGCGCCGAAAACGCTTCAAAACTCGCGTACAGAACGCTTTCCAAAGTTTACAAAAAAGTAGGCTTCTACCGCCCGTAAAACATTTCAGGAGGAACAAGTGGCTAAAAAAAGCGATTACAACGAACAAAGCATACAGTCGCTCAAAGGAGCGGACAGAGTAAGAAAACGTCCCGCCGTAATATTCGGCTCTGACGGTCTCGAGGGCTGTGAACATTCGTTTTTTGAAATACTATCAAACTCCATCGACGAATACCGCGAAGGCTACGGAAACCGTATAAACATAACTTTTTATAAAGATAAGTCGATAACGGTCGAGGACTTCGGACGCGGCGTGCCGCTCGACTGGAACGAAAAAGAGCAGAAATACAACTGGGAACTCGTTTACTGCGAGCTTTATGCCGGCGGCAAGTATCAGAATGCCGAAGGCGGCGCCTATGAATATTCGCTCGGTCTCAACGGACTCGGTGCCTGCGCCACGCAGTATTCTTCCGAATTTATGGAAGTCACCGCATATACCAGAGGTACGAAGTATTCGATTTCGTTCAAAGAGGGTAATCCCGTTACCGAGCTTTCAAAAGAGCCTTGTCCCAAGAGCAAGACTGGTACCGTCATACACTGGAAACCGGATATAAAAGTTTTTACCGATATAAATATAACCAAAGAATTTCTCGAATCCACGCTCCGCAAACAGGCGGTCGTCAATTCGGGACTTGTGCTTGCGCTTTCCTATCAAAATCCGGACGGCAAATTCGAGAACACCGAATATTCCTACGAAAACGGCATAGTGGATTATATTTACGAAAACGTCGGTGTCAACTATCTTAACGAGCCGGTGATATATTCCGCAGAGCGTGTCGGACGCGACAGAGCGGATATGAACGACTATAAGCTCAAAATGAACTTCGCCTTCTGTTTTTCCAACGAAGTGCAGATGATAGAATACTATCATAACTCGTCGTTCCTCGAACACGGCGGCTCTCCCGATAAGGCGCTGAAAAACGCGTTCACGTTCGTGATAGACAAATACCTCAAAACGAACAACAAATATAAAGCAAAGGAAAACAAGATCTCGTTCGACGACGTGCGCGACTGCCTTGTTTTCGTGTCAAATTCGTTTTCTACTCAGACTTCTTACGCAAACCAGACCAAGAAGGCGATAACGAACGAATTTATCGCTACGGCGATGACCGAGTTTTTCAAGCACTCGCTCGAGGTCTATTTTATCGAAAACCCGCAGTCTGCCGACAGGATATGCAACCAGGTGCTTATAAATATGAGGTCGCGCGAAAACAGCGAACAGATGCGCAAAAACCTCAAAAAGCAGCTTACGACTAACCTCGATATCACCAATACCGTCGAAAAATTCGTGAACTGCCGTTCAAAAGACAAAAATATCTGCGAACTTTATATCGTAGAGGGCGACTCCGCTCTTTCGAGCTGCAAGCTTGCGAGAAATGCCGAATTTCAGGCGCTCATCCCCGTAAGAGGCAAAACGCTCAACTGCCTTAAAGCATCGTACAACGATATTCTCGACAATCAGATAATCACCGACCTTATAAAAGTGCTCGGCTGCGGTATCGAAATGACGGGAAAACAGCTCAAAGGTCAGCAGCTTTTCAGTTTTGAATCTCTCCGCTGGAGCAAGATAATTCTCTGTACCGATGCGGACGAGGACGGCTATCAGATACGCACGCTGATACTCACTATGTTTTTCCGTCTTATGCCCACGCTTATCCGCGAAGGCTGCGTTTATATCGCGCTTACTCCGCTGTTTCAAATAAACACTAGGGACGAAACGTATTACGCGTATGACGAAAAGGAAAAGAACGAAATAATCGAAAAACTCGGAAATGTAAAGTATACCGTCCAGCGTTCAAAGGGACTCGGCGAAAACGATGCCGATATGATGTCGCGCACCACTATGGCGCCGGCTACACGTCATCTGCTCCGCATCACTTTTGAGGACGAGAAAAAGACCGAGGAGATGTTCAACACGCTTCTCGGCGACGATATAGAAAAACGCAAGAAATTCATTGAAGACTACGGCGCAAAATATATGCCGATGGCTGATATATAAGGAGCAATGACTATGGCGAAAAAGAAACAGATTGCCCCGAAAACCGAAGAAAAACCGGCAGAGATCATTTACCGTGAAATATCCGAGGTACTCGAAACGAACTATATGCCTTACGCAATGTCGGTAATAGTGTCGCGCTCGATACCTGAGATAGACGGTTTCAAGCCGTCACACCGCAAGCTTCTTTACACTATGTATAAAATGGGGCTTATGAATTGGCCCAGAACCAAATCCGCGAACGTGTCGGGTGCCACTATGACGCTCAATCCTCACGGCGACGCCGCCATTTACGAAACGCTGGTGCGTCTCACGACGGGAAAAGCCGCGCTTCTGCACCCGTTCATCGATTCAAAAGGATGCTTCGGAAAACAGTATTCCGATATGGCATATTCCGCGTCGCGTTATACCGAAGTCAAGCTCGACAAATTCTGCGAAACCATTTTCACGGGTATCGACAAGGACGCGGTAGACCTTGTGCCGAACTACGACAACACCACTACCGAGCCCAATCTGCTCCCCGTTGCGTTCCCGAACATTCTCGTGTCGCCGAATTCGGGGATCGCCGTCGGACTTGCGTGCCAGATATGCTCGTTCAACCTTGCCGAGATCTGCGACGCCACGATAATTATGCTCAAAAACGGCACTATAACCGACGAGGAACTGCTTGCCGCGGTAAAAGCGCCGGATTTCACCACGGGAGCCAGCTTCATCTACGACAGAGAAAAACTGCTTCAGGTCTACAAGACCGGTGTCGGAAATCTGCGTTTCCGTTCAAAATACCGTTACGACAAACAGGCAAACTGCATCGAAATATACGAGATACCGTATACGACGACTGCCGAAAAGATCATCGACGCGATAACCAAAACGGTCAAAGAGGGAAGAATAAAGGAAATCTCTGATATACGCGACGAGATAGACATCAACGGTATGAAGATCACCATAGATCTCAAACGCGGCGTCGATCCCGATCAGTTTATGTCCAAACTGTTCAAAATGGGCAAGCTTCACCTCGAAGACACTTTCAAGTGCAATTTCAACGTGCTCGTCGGCGGAACTCCGCGTACTCTCGGCATCCCGGATCTTATCGACGAATGGATCGCGTTCCGCATAGAATGTCTCAGACGTGTGTTCACATACGATTGGAACAAGAAGAAGGACAGACTCCATCTGCTTGAAGGACTTAAAAAAATACTTCTTGACATTGACAAGGCTATCCGTATAATAAGACAGACGTCGAAGGATTCCGAAGTCATCCCGAATTTGATGAAAGGCTTTGATATCGACGAGATACAGGCGGAATATATCGCAAACATAAAACTCCGCAACCTCAACAAAGAGTATCTGCTTGACAATATCGACGAGATAGAGGGACTCGAAAAAGAGATAGAGGAACTGTATTCGCTTATTCAGAGTAATTCAAAGATAAAGAAGTATATCATCAAGGAACTCACTTCGATAAAGGAAAAATACGGCAAACCGAGACAGACCGATATCATATACGACGATGACGTTGACGAGATCTACGAGGAAGCGTCAAAGGTCGAAGATTACCCGGTCACGTTGTTCGTCACCAAAGCGGGATATTTCAAAAAATGCACCGCCGCGTCGCTTCGCGGAAATGACGTACAGAAGTATAAAGAGGGCGACAGCCTGCTTTATACGGTCGAATCCACGAATAAAGACGAACTGCTTTTCTTTACCGATAAAGCCCAGCTCTACAAAGCGCACGTTTACGATTTCGAGGACACCAAAGCGAGCGCTCTCGGCACCTTCGTTCCGGCACTTCTCGGCTTTGAGCAGGACGAAAAACTGCTTGCCTGCTATACTGCCGGAAATTACGATTACAACCTTGCGTTCTTCTTTGAAAACGGCAAGGCGGTCAAATTCGGTGTTTCGACTTATCAGACCAAGACGAACCGCAAAAAGCTCAAAAACGCGTTTTTCGACGGCTCGCCCTGCGTTGCGATACTTCCGTCAGATAAGGACAAGGAATATCTCATAAGGTCGGATGCTTACCGCGCACTCATAATCAAGGATAAACAGCTTTCCGAAAAATCGACACGCACGTCCTACGGCTCGGCGATATTCACACTGAAAAAAGGACAGAAGGTCGTATCGGCGGAATACTACGACAAAGAGTCGAAGCCGCTCGAAAAAGAAAGCCGTTACCGCAAGACCGCGCTTCCGTCTACCGGAGGAATATTCGAGGAAGACGATATTGAATTTATGCAGCAGAAGCTTCTGTAAAGATTCGCTGCATCTGATCGGAGGGATAGTATATGAATCCCAAGAATTTTTTCAAAAACAATCTGTTCGCGTTCATAATAAGCGTTGCGTTTATGATAGCATTCTGCGTCATTGCGATGCTGTTCAACGTCAAGGCCGGCATAATGTCCTGCGTGCTGCTTCTGTGCTATCTGCTGTACGTTTTCATATATCTGTATTTCGGCAGCGGTGACGTAAAGAACAACCTGGCAGGGAAGTCGCTTGCGTCGCATACGTTCGATTTCATTTCCGGCTGCGATGTCCCCGTGCTGCTTTGCGACATCGGCGGAGTCATTTCGTGGTATAATGAGAAAGTCAAAAGTCTTTACAACGACGAAATAAAGATAGGCACGGAGTGCAAAACGATAGGCGGCGGAGAGATCGACGTACAAAAATTCGCCGAAATGCGCAAGAACGGCACGGAATATACGACGGTTAAGATAGGAAAAGAATATTTTAAGATCAGCCCGTACCTTATCGAAACTATGAGAAAGAGCTTTTACCTCGTTGTTTGGATGAATACGACGGAATATGAAGATCTTTACAAGGAATATCTTGATTCCAATACCATCGTTGCCTACGCCGCTATCGACAATATCACCGAGCTTGCGTCGGGTATGCAGCAGGACAGATACCGCGAAATATCCGCAAAGATATCCGGCGTGCTCAACGAATGGGTGTCTTCGATGAACGGCGTGATCAAGGAATACGAACGCGACAAGTATATCATTCTGCTTGAAGAACGTCATTTGCAGAAACAGCTTGACGCAAAATTCGACATTCTCGATAAGGTCTACGACGTTTCCGCCACCGACGAAGGCGTGCCGCTCACGGTCTCTATCGGACTTTCGCGTATCGACGGCACACTTTCCGAAAAAGACGAGGCGGCAAAGAATTCATTACAGCTCGCTTTGCAGCGCGGCGGCGCTCAGGCTGTCGTCAAGACGAGAACGGAAAACGAATTTTTCGGCGGTAAGACCAAAACGATACAGAAACGTACCAAGATAAAGTCGCGTGTCGTTGCGACACAGCTCGTATCTCTGATACGCAAAGCGTCCAACATCATCATAATGGGACATTCAAATCCCGATTTCGACTCGTTGGCATCCGGCGTCGGTATCGCCAGACTCGCAATGTGGCTCGGCAAGAACGTCAAAATGGTCACAGACCTCGAAAATCAGAATTTCGATATGTGTTCATCGCGTCTGCTTCCGTTAAAGGAATATGACGATATCTTCATCGACAAGGTCTACGGTCAGGAACTTCTCACGCCCGAAACGCTTGTCGTGATAACCGACGTAAGCAACGAAAAAATATTCGAATCCCCCGAGATATACCGCAAAGCCGAGCATATCGTGCTGATAGACCACCACAGACAGATACAGGAATTCGATAAAAAGCACGACATAACCTATATCGAGCCTACCGCGTCGTCAGCGAGCGAGATAGTGAGCGAAATGCTCGAAATAGTGCTTCCGCCGAACACGATCTGCAAGGAAGAAGCGGAGCTGATGCTTGCCGGCATACTGCTCGACACGCAGAATTTCGTCCGCAGCGTCGGTATACGCACGTTCTCGGCGGCGACGTATCTGCGCGGCGAAGGCGCAAGCACGATGCGTGCGCAGTCGATGTTCAAGTATAAACTCGGTGAATTCAAAAAGCTTGCCGAATTCGAAAAAAACATATTCGTGTTCCGTAAGATATTCGCCATAACTCAGTACGACAGCGACAATATGCCCGAAAACCGCATAACCGCGTCGCATGCGGCGGAGCGTATGCTGCAGATAGAGGGAATACGCGCGTCATTCACGCTTTCGGTAGTTGACGATTCGATACACATTTCGGCACGAAGCGACGGCAGCGTCAACGTGTCGCTCATTCTCGAGCTTCTCCACGGCGGCGGTCATTTCGATTCCGCGGGAGCAAAGCTGACGGGAGTGACTATGAAGCAGGCAATGACTATGCTGAGAGATGCGATAGTCAAATACTGCGAAGAAGAATAAATACGTTTCCGGTCAGGCAAAGCAGATCCGGAAACAGAGATATACGCTTTCATTTACGATCACTATGAAAAACGAACAAACGGAGGTAAACTGATATGAAAGTTATTTTATTGCAGGACGTAAAGGCACAGGGCAAAAAAGGCGACGTTGTAAACGTATCCGACGGATACGCAATGAATTTCCTTTTCCCCAAAAAGCTCGCCAAAGAAGCCAGCGCATCCGCGCTCAACGACATCAAACTCAAAAACGAAGCCGATGAATACAGAAAGAGCGAAGACAAGAAAAACGCGCTTATCAATAAGGAAAAACTCGAAAACACCACACTCGTTTACAAGACGAGCGGAGGAAGCGACGGCAGACTTTATTCTGCAGTCACCGCAAAGGACGTTGCCGATAAGATCAAGGCAGAACTCGGTATAGATATCGACAAAAAGAAGATATCCATCGACGACGTGATAAAAACAGTCGGTGAATACAACGTAAACATAAAACTTTATCCGGAAATCAACGCCAAGATAAAACTTGTTGTCGAAGGGTGATATAATAATTATGAGTGAGCTTGACAGCATTCGTCAGCTGCCGCATTCGCTTCAGGCGGAGCAGGCAGTTCTCGGCGCGGTGATAATCGACCCCGAAAAGTTGGTCGAAATCACCGATCTGAGCGCGGATCATTTTTATCCCGAAACTCACAAAACAATATTCAAGGCGATCAAGAATCTGTTTGCCGAAAGCCGCACCATTGATATCGTAACGCTTATAGACGAGATCAAAAAGGATTTCGGCGACACCGATTTCGATGCCGCGAAGTACATAAAAATCATCTGCGATGTTGCCGTAGAGAATACGAATATCGGCGAATACGTCAGAATAATCAAGGAAAAAGCCACACTGCGCGAGCTTATCAGCGCAAGTAAGGATATATCAGAAAAAGCGTTTTCCGAAAGCGGAGACGTAAGGAGCCTTGTCGATTATTCCGAACGCAAGATATTCGAGGTCGCCGACGAAAGATACCGCACGGGACTTACGCATATTTCCGAGACGATCAAGGAAAACTACGAAAAATTCCAGACGTTGTCGGGCAACCCCGATCTTTACGAAGGCATCAAGACCGGCTTTTCGGAGCTGGACGATTATTTCGTCAGCCTCGGAGAAGGCGACCTTGTGCTTATCGGTGCGCGTCCGGGTGTCGGCAAAACCACGTTTGCGCTCAATCTCGCGCTCAACGTCGGGCTTAAATATCCCGATAAGGAAATAGCCATCTTTTCGCTCGAAATGACGAAAGAACAGCTTGTCAACCGCCTTATCTCCTGCCAGGCACTTATCGACAACTATACGATAAAGAAAGCGTCCTTCACGAGTGAACAGTGGGGAACGCTTGCCGACGCCTGCTCGAAAATAAGCGAAACGCAGATATATCTCGACGATACGTCCGAAATAACCGTTACCGAGATGAAATCAAAGGTTCGCCGTCTTAAGAACGTCGGTCTTATCATAATCGACTATCTCGGACTTATGCAGTCCGAAACTCACAAGGACAACCGCGTGCTTGAAGTCGCAGACCTTACCCGTTCGCTCAAGCTTATGGCAAAGGAAATGAAGATACCCATTATCCTCGTTTCGCAGCTTTCGCGTCCGCCCAAAGGCATAAAAGAAAAACGCCCGACTCTTTCCGATCTGCGTGATTCCGGCGCCATCGAACAGGATGCCGACATAGTTATGCTGCTTTACCGCGACGACTACGACACCGGCGAGGAACAGAAAAACGAGCAGAGAAGCGAACAGCAGACGGTCGAGTGCATAATCGGCAAGAACAGACACGGTCAGACCGGCACGGTAAAGTTCGCATGGTACGGTCAGTATTTCAAATACGTTCAGCTTGAAGAAAAATATGAAGACAGCCAAGCACCAAAACAGTAATAAAAGCCTTTCTGCGCTGCGTCTCAAGGTGATAAAGACGATAGACGAAAACGCTCTTCTCGAAAACGTGTCGAGCGTGCTTCTCGGTTTTTCCGGCGGAGTCGATTCGTCGGTGCTGTTCGACGTTCTGCTGTCGCTGCGCGAAAGATACGGCTTTACTCTCTATGCGCTTCACGTCAATCACCTTATCAGAGGGGACGAAAGCGATTCCGACGAAGAATTCGTAAAAAGCGTCTGCGAAGCGAACGGAGTCGAGCTGACGGTCGTTCGCGCCGATATCCCGAAGATATGCAAAGAAACGGGAAAGTCTCTTGAGCTTGCGGCGCGTGACGCCAGGTACGAAGCCTTTGCGAAGATCGCCGAAGAAAAGGGCATCGACGTCATCGCCACGGCTCATAATGCCGACGACAACGCCGAAACGGTGCTTTACAACCTGATAAGAGGAACGCACCTTAAAGGAATGTGCGGGATACCGTACAAGCGGGGAAATATAATACGTCCGTTACGCGACGTCACGCGGAAAGAAATAGATTCTTATGCGTCGCTTTTCTCCGTGTCTCACGTTTTCGATTCCACAAACGCCGTACCCGACTGCACGCGGAACAAGATACGTCTTGAAGTGATACCGCTCATAAAAGGGCTGAATCCGTCTTTTGCGGAAACGCTGATCGCCACAAGCAAAAACTTTTTGAGCCTTGCGGATTTCGTGTCGTCTGTTTCCGAAAACGAAGACGACGATCTTTCCGGCGGTCATCCGGCTCTTATCGCGTCGAAAGTCATTTCTCTTTGCGGATATACCGAGAGGGAAATGCTCGACAAAGTCGTCAAAGCGGTAAAGGAAAAGAAAAACGTCACTTTTGATATGCAAAAAGGCAAAATCCTTTCGGTATCGAACGGCAGAATAAAAGTCACCGAAAACAAAGATGACGAAAATTATGCTTTCGTTGAATATCTGCTTCTCAAAGATGGCGAAAATATTTTTGATGACACAACGAAGATATTTCTAAATGTTTCCAAAAATTCTTATGATTTTAACAAATTTTCAACAACAGTTGCGTTCACATCTGCTACAATAAACGATGAACTTTACGCACGCAGCAGAAAACCTGGCGACGAAATAAAAATCAACGGCATCACAAAGTCGGTAAAGAAAGAGTTTATCAATAAAAAGATACCCCGTAAGTACCGCGATTCCGTTCCCGTCATCTGCTCCGGCAGCGATATTGTCGCAGTCCCGTTTATCGGAGTTTCCGATGCCTACAAAACAAAAGACAAAATGCGCGACTCTTTCACGGTATGTTTCGCGTTCGATATATCTGATAACTGAAAAAAGGTCGGTAATTGTATATGAAATCAAATCGCAAATTAGTGTTGTTCTACGTCGTTTTCATCGTCGCAATAATTCTGATAGGGACGTTCGCCGTTTCCGATTCATCGAGCGAAAAACTGACGTACAGCGACATAAAAGACTATTTTTATAAAGAGGAAGTAGATTCGTTCGTTGTAGACGAGGATAATGTTCTTTACCTCAAGCTGAAGAGCAAAAAGGTCATCGAATACCAGCTCAAATATTTTGACGTATTTTACGAAGACCTGCACGAGCTTATCGACGAACAGTACAAAGCGGGAACGATAACCGAATACGATTATCAGCCCGTTACCGAGCTTCCGTGGTGGGTAAGCATACTTCCGTTTGTGATCGTCATAATCGCATTCATTGCGATGTGGTGGTATTTCATATCAAAAGCCTCCGGCAAATCGTCAAACGGCACCGTGAGCGGCGGCGGACTCGGCGGAAGGATGAATTCGTTCTCCAAAGCACGCACCAAGCTCGGCAGTGACGAAAAGCACAAGGTACTGTTTACCGATGTTGCCGGTGCGGATGAAGAAAAGGAAGAACTCAAAGAGGTAGTCGAATTTCTTAAGGATCCGTCCAAGTATTCGTCACTCGGCGCAAAGATACCTCGCGGCGTGCTTCTCGTAGGCGCTCCGGGTACCGGCAAAACTCTCCTTGCCAAAGCAGTCGCAGGCGAAGCGGGCGTTCCGTTCTATTCCATTTCGGGTTCCGATTTCGTTGAAATGTATGTCGGCGTAGGTGCGTCGCGTGTCAGAGACCTTTTCGAGACCGCAAAAAAGACCTCCCCCTCGATCATATTCATCGACGAGATCGACGCAGTGGGACGTCACAGAGGCGCAGGCTGGGGCGGCGGTCACGACGAACGTGAACAGACACTCAACCAGCTGCTTGTCGAAATGGACGGTTTCGGCGTAAATGACGGAGTTATCGTTATGGCGGCGACAAACAGACCCGACATCCTCGACCCCGCACTTCTCAGACCGGGACGCTTCGACAGACAGGTCACCGTTAATTATCCCGATATCAAGGGCAGAGTCGAAATACTCAAAGTCCATTCGCGCAACAAACCTCTTGAAGATACCGTCGATTTTGAAACCATCGCAAAGGCTACGAGCGGATTTACCGGAGCCGACCTTGCCAATCTTATGAACGAAGCGGCGCTTCTTGCGGCAAGAAAAGGTAAAAAGCTAATAGGCGTCGAAGAGATCGAAGAAGCCGAAATAAAGGTAATAGTCGGTCCCCAGAAAAAGAGCAAGGTCATCAAAGAAGAAGACAAACGTGCTACCGCATATCACGAAGCCGGTCACGCGATAGTCGGTCATCTGCTGCCGTCGCAGGATCCCGTTCATCAGGTTTCCATCATTCCGAGCGGAATGGCACTCGGCTACACCATCGCGCTTCCGCAGGAAGACAAGAATCACGTTTACAAAAACGAGATGATAGAAAAGATCGCAATGATGCTCGGCGGACGTGTCGCGGAAAAACTCATACTCAACGATATTTCAAGCGGCGCTTCCAACGATATCCAGCGTGCGAGCGAGCTTGCGCGTAAAATGGTAACGCAGTACGGTATGAGCGACGAGCTCGGACCCATCGTCTTCGGTACCGGACACGACGAAGTGTTCCTCGGCAAGGATTTCTCGTCTACGCGCAATTATTCCGAAACCATCGCCGCCAAGATCGACGAGGAAGTCCATTCCATTATTACAAAGGGCTTTGAAATTGCCGAGAATATACTGAAAGAAAACATCGACAAACTCCACTTTATCGCCGAATATCTTGTAAAGAACGAGGTAATGGACAAGGATCAGTTCCTTGCCGTGTTCGACGAAGATGCGTCTTTCGAGAAGCTCGACGCGATCAAAGCCGAAAAGAGAAGCAGAAGCAAAATAGAAAACATCAATAAAGCCGAAAAAGACGCAAAAGAAAAAGATGCGGCTTCTTCCGAAGAAAAAGCGGAAGAAGTGCCTGACAATGACAGCGAAGAAAAGCAGTCATAAGGAGTTTTTATGGACGGAAACAATAAGCTTTCCAGGATCAATGATAACGACAACAATACGCGACTTATGTTTGCGGTCATAGGACTGCTCGTCGTGCTTATTGCCGCACTTTGCCTTTATATTTTCGTGTTCGACAAAGATACGCCCGATGAAACTTCAGCTGAAATTTCAAAGGAAGCGCAATCTTCTGCACCGACACCCGAACATTCCGAAGAAGCATCGGAAAATATCGGTGAAGAATCAACAGTTACCGACACTTCAAAAGAAGAAAGCACGGCGGAAGTGTCGGAAGAAGCTTCAGTATCCGATATATCCGAAGAACCGTCGGAAGCCGAGGTTTCCGAAGAGCCGTCCGAACCAGACAACGATCCCGAACACGGTTGGGTGATAAACAATCTCGGATACACTTATCTCTATAACGGAAAAGGCTACGAACAGTTCACTTACAGCTCCGCGATAGCCGAAAAGTACGCGACTTCCCTCGGAAATATCGCATCAAAATGCGGAAACGCCAATATTTACCACATTCTCGTTCCCACAAACTGCGAATTTGCCGATATCCCGCGTGCCGTAAAGCAGGAAGACGATTTTTACTGCTCGAGCCAGCAGAACTTTACCGAAAAGGTCAATTCGCTTACCGAAAGCAAAATAGTCAACGTCAACGTGTACGATAAGATATCTTCCCGCGTTTCCAACGGCGAATATATCTATTACGCTACCGATCCGAACTATACCTGCCTCGGCGCATATACGGTTTATTCGGAATTCTGTAAGGCGGCAGGTCTTAGTGCGGTAAGTGAAAGCACTTACAGCCTCAAAGTTCTTTCCGATACTTTCCTCGGACGCTTCTATACCGCGACCGGCAGTGAAAGACTCAAAAAGAACGCCGATTCGCTGTATTACTACGATGTTGACGACGCCTACAAGGCAAGCGAAAAGGTATACAGAAGATCGGGCATCGTAAACCGCGAAGGCGTGATCTTCACCGACGTTCCGTCGTACGCTTACTATTGCTACCTCGGCGAAGACGCAAGGATGATCGACGTTGCCACTTCTGCCGGAACGGGCAAAAATCTGCTTGTCATAGGCGATTCGTCTGCGTCTCCCGTCGTCACGCTGCTCGTACCGCATTACGATAACATCACGTTCGTGAACTCCACTCTTCAGACAGACGACATCACCGACGTCATCGCAAACGGCAAGTTTGACGATGTGCTGATAATCAACTACAATACCAACGCAGGCAGACTGATATACAAGAATATCAATTCTATGGCAGGAGCAGCAAATGAGTGATACCCTGATAGGCGGATACATTTCGCTTGCATCCGTCCTCAATGCCGAAAGCAGAGAAGTCAAAAAAATAATACTCGATAAAGAAAGGCAGAGCCGCATTTGCTCTGCCTCATATCATTATCCCGAAAAGGCGCAGTACAGGGAAATTGCAAAGTTTTCCAAAGAACGCAAGATAAAAGTCGAATACGTCAGCGGGGATGAATTTGCGTCTCTCACGGACGGCGAAGCCTACGGCGGGATCGCCGCACTCGTCGGTGACAGACGTGTGCTTGCTCCGGAAGAACTGATAAAAAAGGGAAGATACTTTCTTATCATCGACGGAATAGAAGATCCGTTCAATTTCGGCTATGTGCTGCGTACCGCGTTCGCCTGCGGATGCGACGGCGTGCTGCTGCCCGAAAGGAACTATTTTTCGTCGTCAAACATCGTCATACGCTCGTCGGCGGGTGCGTCGGAGCTTATGCGGATAGCCTATTATGACGATATCGAAAAAGTCTGTGATACGATCAAATCGTGCGGCATCAGGCTTGCCTGCACCGCAAAGACCGATGATTCGGTCCCGCTTTCCGATTATATGCCCGTGCCGCCGCTTTGCGTGGTAATCGGCGGCGAGAAGAGAGGCATAAATAAATGCCTTATGTCGAAAGCCGACGATATCGTTTCCATTGATTACAAAAACAGCTATTCAATGTCGCTTTCGGCGTCTTCCGCGGCGGCGATAATCATTTACGGAGTCGCATCGAAGTTGAAATAAAATTCGGGGATCTTGCCGACGATAAGTATTTCGCAAAGTACATATTCAAGCGAAAGCTCGATGTCGTTATCACCGAAAGGATAAAGCAGTCTGACTGCCGCATTTATACGGATGACGACGCGGTAAAGATTTTGATTTATTCCCGAAGACACCGTTTCGCTGTCGATCCGTGCGCTGACGCTCCCGACGGGCAGAACGGTGAATTTCATTTTTGCGCCGACCCCCGAGAATGCTTTTATTCCGAGCATATTGCCTATCGGAAGCGAGAAAGAATCGCGTGCGTTCTCGATACATAACGCCGATGACGTTATCATATCGGCAACAAATCCATTCAGCTCATACATCTCAACGGTGACGCTTTTGACGTCTCCGTTTTCTTTTTCCGTTACAAAAGCGTTCTGCATTTCGTTTGAGTGCTTTTTCAGATTGTCGGCAAAGACCGCGTTGAGTTTCAGCGTGAGCGCATTTCTGACATATCCGTAAGAATATTCGTCGGCAGCCTTGTCAAGCGAAAACAGAAATATCGAAACAAGCACAACAGAAAGCAGAACAATGGAAGCGATTACAAGTTTTGCTTTATTTTTTCGTTTTATATCCATCGCCTCACGGAATTATATTCGGCATTTCCCGGAATAATACATTCGGTGAGTATATGAAATTATATAAGACGACGGTCATTCTGCTTTTCGTTCCGCTTATTTTATATGCCGTCATCGGAAATATATACGTTTTCCTTTTCACATACAACGAATTGAAAGGCGATATACGAACAAAATACGGCGGAAAGCTCGATATCGTCGGTTACGGATATGACGCACGGAACAAGGACTATACGTTTTACGTCCGTGACGATGACGGAGTAGATGCCGATTTTTCGTACAGCGGAAAGGAAAACACGTTTTCCGACGGCTACGCTTACGTCTCGTCGAGGGTATCGTACTACGCCGTCCGCGGCAGGATAATGAAAAAAATAATATCCTCCGGCGTGATACCGGAGGACGCTGACGTTATATACAAAAGCAAGGTGAAGACGGTGAACGAAACGGCGACGGAAGTGATAACGCCCGATGAAGTGATCGTGACTATCGCCGACGGCGGAGACAAAAACAAATTCTGCACCGACGCGGAAACACTCATACGTTCCCTCATTAGTGAAAAGATCGCAAAAATATCGGTTTACTCGGAGAATTTTTCCTTGTCTGTCACCGACGGTATGATATCCTCGGACAGAAAAGACATTCTTGCGGCAATAAGATCAAATACGGGCTGAAGCAGAAACGCTTCGGCTTTTGTATTTCTGTATAACTCCTTATAAAAGTGTATCATTTTTGTTATCGGTATTCGTTTTCGGATAATTGGGAAAAACTATAATAAAGACCAATTATGCGGAGGACGAAATGTATAACAAAGTTGAAATATGCGGTGTGAATACATCAAAGCTCACGACGATCAGCGAAGAAGAAAAAAGGGAACTGATACAGAAATCGAGAAACGGCGACAAAGCCGCACGCGAAAGGCTCGTCAACACCAATCTTAAACTCGTGCTTTCCGTCATTCAGAGCTTTTCTTCGCGCACATCCTGCCCCGACGATCTGTTTCAGGTCGGCTGCATAGGACTGCTTAAAGCGATAGATAACTTCGATCTGTCGCTTGACGTGAAATTTTCGACTTATGCGGTGCCGCTCATACTCGGCGAATGCCGTCGGCATCTGCGCGACGATTCATACGTCCGCGTATCGCGCTCGCTGCGCGACATAGCGTACAAGGCGCTTTCCGTGCGTGAAAAACTGTCAACTTCACTTATGCGCGACGCGACTAATGAGGAAATAGCAAAAGAGATAGGAGTTACGGCAAAAGAGGTCACCGAAGCGCTTGACGCGGTGACGGATCCCGTATCGCTGTACGAGCCGGTATATACCGACAACGGCGACAGCCTTTATGTGATGGATCAGATAAGCGACAAGGTGAACACCGACGACAACTGGATCACGAATATTGCCGTTTCGGAAGCGATAAAAAAGCTGACTCCGCGTGAAAAACGCATACTTGCATTGCGTTTTTACGAGGGGAGAACGCAGAATGAGGTTTCGGATGAGATCGGGATTTCGCAGGCGCAGGTGTCGCGCCTTGAAAAAAGTGCACTCGGAAAGATAAGGGCCGAGTTATGATCTTTTGAAAACGACCACAAAAGAGTTGCCGTCTTCGACGTCGCTGTATGCGTTGATCTTTCCTGCGTGTGATTCGACGATAGTTTTGGCGATCGAAAGCCCCAGACCGAAGCTCGAACCCGATGACAGACGTGAGGGATCGGAACGGTAAAAACGCTCAAAAAGATGTTTGAGGTTTTCCTGCGGGATAAGGTCGCCTCTGTTGTTTACGGTGAGGATTATCTTGTCCGACACGGTGCGGAGGCTGACTTTTACGTTCGTTGCCGGATGCGCGTATTTGCAGGCGTTGTCGGTCAGAATGGAAACGAGACGCGCACAATGCTCTTTGTTGCCGTAGAAGCTTATGTCGGGCTGAATGTCATAGTCAAACGTCAGACCTTTTTCAAAGCAGACGCTTTCAAACGGAAGGATGGCAGCCATTATCTCGTTGCTGAGGTCAAAATTTGCTTTTTCGACCTCTCTGTGCGTTTCGTCACTCTTGGCAAGGAAAAGCAGACTTGCTATAAGCTCGTTCATTTTGACGGTCTCGTCTTTGATGTATCCAAGCCATTTGCTTTCTTTTTCGACAGTGCTTCCGCTGTGCGACTCGATGATGGAGGTATTTGCGGTGATGACCGCGATGGGCGTTTTCAGCTCGTGAGAAACGTCGGCAATGAGTTGCTTCTGCTGCGTCCAGGATTTTTCAAGAGGCAGAAACGCCTTTTTCGTGATAAGCAGAGCTATGACAAAAAAGCACACAAGCCCGCTCACGCCTATGAGCAGCAGCCGCCAGAAAAGATGAGAAAGCGTTTGAGCTTCGTATCTCATATCAAGAAACGCTATCCTTATACCGTTTCTGATATCGGTGGACGCATATTTCAGCTGCTTGTCCTTGAGGATGCCCGAATACGTGTTGTTTTCAAGCACGGTATTCATCAGCGAATATATGTATTCTTTTTCGTCTTCTGTTATTTCGTTTTCAAAGCCGTACGGCGTGATCGTGCGAAAATAGCGGTTATAGTCAAAAATGAATACGTTGTACTGACTGTATTTCTGCTTGCCGGTAAAGAAACTGTCAAACCTGTCGCTGAACACCAACGACGGATCCTGCGCAAGATACCATTCGAGTGCGCTGCCGCTTTCTTTTTCCAACGTGTGCCCCGTGCTGATATATACGAACGAAAGCATCGTATCAAGCAGGAGCAGCACGATTATCATTACCGTAACGATAAATTTGATTTTAAGCTTTCTTATCATCTGACTGCACCTCCAGATGATATCCGAGTTTTCGCACCGTCGCTATGTTCACGTTTGATTTCAGGAACGCGAGCTTTTTACGCAGAAACGATATATATACCTCCACGTTATTGTCCTCGGCATCGGAAAGATATCCCCATACCTTCGTGATAAGGTCTTCTTTCGCCACGATAACTTCGGGATTGGAAAGCAGAAGCTTCATTATCTCAAATTCCTTGAATCCGAGACGTACCGAAAGCTCGCCGCATTTGAGCAGAAAACTGTCGATGCCGAGCGAGATGTCGCCGTAAGCAAGTTCGTTGAGTACGACTTCGCCTTTTCTGCGCGATACTGCGCGGATCCTTGCAAGCAGTTCTTCGTTGGAAAAAGGTTTGGTAAGGTAATCGTCGGCACCGAGGTCAAGACCTTTCACCTTGTCACCTACCGTGTCTCTTGCGGTAAGCAGGATGATCGGAGTCGTTATTTTATCGTTACGGAGCTTTTTCAGCACCTCAAAGCCGTCCATACCGGGCAGCATAATGTCAAGCAATATAACGTCGTAAATCCCGGATGCCGCGTAATCGTATCCGTCTTTGCCGTCATACACGGCTTCTGCGTTTATGTGCCTAGACAGGAGTATTTCGCATACGCTGTCGGCAAGGTGCTTTTCATCGTCCACGACGAGTATGTTCATAATTTCACTTCCTTATAAGTTGAGTATAAATGAAAACGATTAAAAACGTCTTAAAATAAACGCAGGCTTTGCCTGCGTTTTGATTGATTTTGATTATTTGACTGTCTGTATGGATACCTTTGCTTCGGCACTTTCGCTTTCTTCTTTGCTGAGCGAACTCCAGAAAAAGATTATCGCAATAAACGCGGCGCATAGCGCGACGATGAAGCCGAGGATGAGGAACATCAGACACTTGTCATCGGTAAATTGCAGTGACAGCAGATCGCCGAAAGCGTTTCTGAATGCGTAGAAGGGAAGTCCGTGAAGCTTTCCGAGATAGGAGGCAAGTCCGAGTGAACAACCGAAAAAGTGTGCAAGCAGAGTCGAAACGACGGTAACTGCCGAAACGCAGATAAGCCCGTTCTTGGTCATTTTGTGCGATACAAGACGGAACGCATAATATGCGGAAATGCTGATGATAAGCGCAAACAGACACGAAGCGAATCTGAATATACCGATACGGCTGCAGGTGCGTGTGACGTAGAAGAGAAGGACATAGAGAACTCCCGATATCACGCCGGCGATTATCGAAGCGATAAGCCCGTTTTTGAAATTGCCGGTTTCTTCGGCTTCTTCGTCGGATTTTTCTTCCGGGTGCTCCTTTTCGGCGGCTTCAAGCGCACATTTTTCGCAAAGAAGCGATTTCGTTTCGTTTTTGCCGCGTGTTATCGTAACTATACGGCGCTTTTCCCCCTGCTTGAACTGTTCGCCGCAGCAGGCGCAGAAATGTGCATTGGGTATTTCTTTTTCGTTAAGAAGACCGATGACGAAATCGATCATTTCGTTAAAGACGTTCAGCGGTGCATTTGAGGTAACGACGATCGAATGTTCATTGACCGAATAATCGGTGATGTTGAACTTTTCAACAACGTCTCTGATACTGTCGTTCAGCTCAAGATAATCGTCCGCATACTGCTCTTTATCGCCTATAAAGCACGAAAAAGCCGCGCTTTTTTTTGCCTTGTTTTCGGTCACGTTGAGGAAGAAATCACCGTATATTCCGAATACGCTGTTTTCTCCGGCTTTGAGTCCCGTATTTGAAGCGAACAGCTCCAAAGACTTTGAAATCATATCAAACACTTCCTTGATGTATAAATACAGTTTATTATATCATCGTTTTGACGGGAATTGATTAAAATTATGTTAATTTTAGTGCGGAATAAAAGAATTTATTATTGCCGAGACGATAAAACCGATTATAAAACAGTCGCTTTCGCATTTTTTCTTCTCCATAAAACGGGAAAGCAGCGACGTAAGGATAATTATACCGGCAAAAATGCCTGTGACGAGCACGAATATATCAAGGTAAAATCCGATTTTTATATCGTTTATGAGCTTGTCGTAAAGACCGAGAAACGAAAGCATATACGAAAAACTGATACCGGGCAGAATTATCGCCGCCGAAAGAAAAACGCCGCAGACGATAAGCGCAAACGGATTTGCCGTAAACGTAAAACCGCTTCCGCTTTCAATGATCTTTTCCGAAAACGGAATGACGGCACCGAAAGCAAAATATAAGAGCCGACCAAACGAAAAAGCGCTTTTTCTCAAAGCGGAATTCTTTATAAAAATGAAAAGCCCTGCCGTCATAACGGCACTTCCGGCGTACAGAAAGGCTTGCGGATGACGTTTTACCGGATCGGCAAAGACAAGGTAAAAAACGAACGCTCCCGATAAGACCGCAATGAATGTCGCAAAGAGTTTTGCAATGCCTTTTTTACGGTCTTTCAGTATGTTTTTGAAAAGGTTCAGCATATCTCCGTATATGCCGAGTACGGACGCCGTGCTTGCACCGCTCAGCCCCGGAAAACACATTGCAAAACCGCATATAAAGCATCGCAGAACGTATAAGAAAACAGTCATCTGATCACCGTTAATAACTATGAAAAAATATCAAAAAAAATGCGGAATATTTTTTGATATATATTGACAAATTCAGATAAAGAATGTATTATGTGTTATCACCATAATGGGTTTATTCGTGAAAAAAGAGGAGGATGATAAATGGAAAATGTCCTTTTGCGTCTGGAAGATATTTCCGTGCGTTTGGGTGACAGCCAAATTCTCAAAGGCATCAATCTTTACATCAAGGACAAGGAGTTCGTAACGCTGCTTGGTCCGTCGGGGTGCGGTAAAACCACCACACTAAGAATCATCGCCGGATTTTTGAATCCGGACAGCGGAAATGTTTATTTCAATGGCACAAAGATCAACGACGTACCGCCGTATCAAAGGCAGGTAAATACCATTTTCCAAAGATATGCTTTGTTCCCTCATCTGAACGTATATGAAAACGTCGCGTTCGGGCTGAGGATACAGAAAAAGAGTGAAAAAGAAATAAAGCAGACGGTAAACGAAATGCTCAAGCTCGTGAACCTGTCCGGCTTTAATAAAAGAAATACAGCGTCGCTTTCCGGCGGTCAGCAGCAGCGTGTTGCGATAGCGCGTGCGCTTGCCGTAAAACCGAAGGTCCTGCTTCTTGACGAACCGCTGGGAGCGCTCGACCTCAAACTCCGCAAGGATATGCAGGTCGAACTTAAGAATATACAGCAGAGAATGGGTATCACGTTCATTTACGTTACCCACGATCAGGAGGAAGCGCTTTCGATGTCCGATACGGTCGTTGTTATGGATAACGGCAATATACAGCAGATCGGCACTCCTCTTGATATATACAACGAACCCAAGAACGCTTTTGTCGCGGATTTCATCGGCGAAAGCAACATCCTTGACGGCGTGATGAAAGAAGATTATCTCGTATCTTTTGCCGGTCACGTCTTCAAGTGCATCGATAAAGGTTTTGAGCCAAACGAACCGATCGACGCGGTCATCCGTCCCGAGGATATCGACGTTGTGAAACCGGAAGACGGTATGCTAAACGGCGTCGTGACGTCCGTGACGTTCAAGGGTGTCCATTTTGAAATAATCGTGGATATCCACGGCTTCAAGTGGATGATACAGACGACCGATTTCTACCCGGTCGGAGCCACCATCGGGCTTAATATCGGGCCTGACGACATCCATATAATGAAAAAATCCGAATACTCCGGTAAATTCGGCGATTACAGCACTTACAGTGACGAGATCGACACTCTTTCCGCGAACACCGAGGCAGAATAATGAAGACGAAGAGAACGTGGATCCAAAAATATTCTTCCTCACCCTACATAGTGTGGTCGGTACTTTTCGTTGTAGCTCCGTTGATTTTCGTCCTCTATTACGCTTTTACGGGCAGAGACGGCAGCTTCACGTTTGACAATTTCGCAAAAATGTTCGACGGCGATACGGCAAAGGTGTTTATGATATCGCTCGCCTTCGCCATCGTTTCCACTACGATATGCCTGCTCATCGCTTATCCGCTCGCATATCTCATCACCAAAGCGAAGAAAAAGCATCAGAATCTTCTGATAATGCTTTTTATGCTTCCGATGTGGATGAATTTCGTGCTTCGCACTTACGCACTTTCGTTTTTGCTTGAAGACGCGGGACTCATCAACCGTTTCCTCGGCTTTCTCGGACTTTCCAATGTCAGGCTCATAAATACGTCGGGCGCCGTCATACTCGGTATGATCTACAACTTCCTGCCGTATATGCTGCTTCCGATCTATTCGGTAATGTCCAAAATGGACGTAAGACTTATCGAAGCGTCCGAAGACCTCGGCTGCAATAAGCTGCAGACGATAATCAAGGTCATCCTTCCGTTGTCGCTTCCCGGTATCGTTTCCGGCATCACGATGGTTTTCGTACCGAGCGTTTCGACCTTCTATATTTCACAGCAGCTCGGACCGACCGACTTCGTGCTTATCGGCGACGTTATCGAAAGCTCGATCAAATCGAGCGCCGGAGTTTACAACTATGGCTCGGCGATCTCCTGCGTGCTTATGATACTCATATTCATCTGTCTTGCGGTGATGAATCACTTTTCCGACGACAGTGTTGACGGAGGTATGCTCGTATGAAGATCTGGGGAAAATTATATACGGCGCTTATCTTCGCTATCCTTTATGCACCCATACTTATCATAATAGTTTTCTCGTTCAACAGCAGCAACAGTACCGCGGTATTCGAGGAGTTCTCGTTCAAATGGTATACCGAACTGTTCAAGAGCGAAAAAACGCTTGAGGTGCTGCTCAATTCGCTTATCATTGCCGTGCTTTCGGCAGTGATATCCACCATCATCGGCACTGCCGCCGCGGTAGGTATTTTCAATATGAAAAACCGACGCCTCAAAAACGCAGTTATGATGATAACCAATATACCTATGATGAACCCCGATATCGTCACGGGCGTTTCGATAATGCTTCTGTTCGCATTCGTCGCAACGCTCATAGGCGTGGGTATATTCGGTTTCTGGACGGTGCTTATCGCACATGTCACGTTCAACCTGCCTTATGTCATTCTCAACGTAATGCCCAAGCTCAAGCAGATGGACAAGAATCTGCCGGAAGCCGCAATGGACCTCGGCTGCACGCCGCTGCAGGCATTTTTCAAGGTCGAGTTCTTTGAGATACTTCCGGGTATCGCTACCGGTCTTCTTATGGCATTCACGCTTTCGCTCGACGATTTCGTCATCAGTTATTTCGCAGCCGGTGAGTCGTTCCAGACACTCCCGATATACATTTATTCGATGACGAAAAAGAAGATCTCACCCGATATCAACGCACTTTTCGCAATAGTATTCGTCGTCATTTTCCTGCTTCTGTTTGTCAGAAACGCATTGACGAAGGATGAAACGCAAACAAAAAAACGTCATAATGATTAGTAACAAAATTCAATAAAAAGGGAGATAGATAAATGAAAAAAAAGTTCCTGTTGTTCGTTCTGATGATAGCATTAGTGCTTTCCGCGTTTCTTGCTTCCTGTGGTGAAGAAGAGTCCGATTTTGAAGTAACCGCTGAGACCGCAGCCATTGATTATTCAGCCTTTGCCGGTACGAGTATCAACGTATATAACTGGGGCGAATATATAGCTGACGGTTCGGAAGGAACGGTCGATGTCAACAAGGAATTTACCAGACTTACGGGTATTGAGGTTAATTATACCAACTATACCAGCAACGAGGAT
>JAZUKE010000138.1:0-5960 GCA_045643125.1 Eubacteriales bacterium | reverse complement strand
AGTCCCTCCAAAATAATTCATTTGATTCTACCTTTTGAAGACGTATGTATACGTATCGAAGCCGTCCGACCAAAATGTATTATCCAAAAGCTTCGGCTTGAATAATCTGAATACTTTTTTTATTTTGAAGCCGTCCGTCGTATCCTTAAATCCGCTTTTATCTTTCAAATCATTGATTGCCGATTCAGCCTTGTCTCGTGACGAATAGATTCCGATATCCTTGTTTTCGTAATGATCATCGAGTTTATGCTTATGAGATAATTGATAAAGTATCATTTTACCGCTCCTGTTCATTATGTTTGATTATACTTTTGATTCACTTTGATTCATTATGCTTAATTATATCATAAATTTCGTTGCTTTTCAATAAGTAATGAAGATTTTGCGAAGCAAAATCAACCTTACTTCTTACCTCTTACCTTTACCTCTTACTTCCCAAAAATCTCGAACGGGAGTTCGAGGGAAGAAGTAAGAAGGAAGAAGTAATAAGTAAAAATCCCTCGAACTTGCGTTCAAGGGGTTTTTGTGTCATAGGCTCTTAAAAGATATTTTCATTCCGCATATATGTAATGATATCTGCCGAACAACCATTTTCTTTTGTAAGGGGAATCTTTTTGACTTCCTATGTATAACACCGCTTTCCCAAACCAGCCGTCGTAAATCACTGTAACGTTCCCGCTTTTTCCGATATTACAAACTTCGTCAAAAATCTCTTCGTCGTCAGGATGCCAATGCGTGATAGGAAGGAAAATACGCCCACATTTTTTGTTCACTCCGATATAGTCTTGCCCGATGTCAAATTGATAGTCTGATATACTTAAACTGATGCTGAGATCGTCTTTACGAAAGGTTAACACTCCGGCAAGATGCTGTTCTTTCAGTCTGTCATAAAGCTTGTTTGCAAAAAATCGCGCTTCTTGCTCTTTTAATGATTTTTGCATTATCTTGTCCCCGTCTTTCCTAATAAAGCATAACACAAACTCGAATTCTTGTCAATAAAGCGTTCGCTTACGCTCACATGAAGCGGCGGCGTTGACGCTATGAAGTCGTTCGCTTTGCTCACTAATGAAGCGAAGCGCACCCATTCTCCTCCATGTGCCGAAGGCACGCTTCATAGGGCGAAGCCCTGCTTCATTTTTCATGCACCGTAAGGTGCGCTTCATTGAAAAAAGCACATCGCTGCTGCGATGTGCTTTTTTCTGGAGGCACCACCCGGAATCGGACCGGGGAATAAAGGTTTTGCAGACCTCTGCCTTACCGCTTGGCTATGGTGCCGTAATCAACGTTTGGTATTCTATCATAGTTCTTGCCAAATGTCAATACCGTTTTTGAATTTTTAACGCAACTTTTTGTTAAAGAGCAAATCCGTGTTGACATTTATAATTATATAATGTAGAATCATCGTATATGAAGCGACTTGCGAGGTAATTATGAAACTCCGTGAACGAATGGAAAGCATAAGGATGCAGTTCGAGCTTTCCGCAGACGAATTCTGCAAAGAGAACGGCGGACGCAAATGCACGAAAACGCCTTATTTCAAAAAAGAAAAAGTCCCCGAAATGCTGAGAAGCGAGTTTGCCGACATAGATTTCGGCTCTTTCTCCGTATTGTTCATATACACAGCCCACAGCGTCGGATGCACGAGCGTCCTTGAATGTGCGTTCCGCTTCGGAACCGAGCAGCCGCTTGTGCTTCCGCTGCCGTTTGCCGCCGATTTCTTCGATGACGACATAACGGAACCGTTTTATATCCCGTGCATATCGGACAAAGAGGGAATGGCGTCTTCTTTCGGCGTTTTGAGCGGAACTGTGAAGAAGTTGCTTCCGAAGATCACCGGCGACGACACGCAGACCGAAGCGATGAAGACGTATTTCGCAAACGAGTATTCCGCGGTTATGGGGACTGCGTACAACGAAGACGCGAACAATTCCTTTTTTTATTCGTGGCTGACACTGCGCTTTACGTCGGCGCCTTATATACTTGCGCTCAAAGGGAATACGGAAAAAGCCGCCGAAAAACTCGAAAATTTCAAAAAACGATTCCGCTGCGAAAACCGCCTTATTTCGCTTTGGCGTTCCGACAAAGCGCCGGACGCTGAAAAAATACCGTCTGTCTCCCGTAATATGGATTGGTACAACGACAAGGGCGTCAAAGCGTCGGGCGGGAAACCGCTGCTTGCCATTATTCTTTCGTGGTTCACGCTTGCGATCCCCGCTTCCGCGGTATATTTTGCGATATATTTCATAATGTATTTTATTCAGAAGAACGGTTCGGTCTGTCTTATCGGAGTGCCGGAAAACTGTTTTTTCTGCTTGCTTGCGGGCTTCTTCACTGCCGTTGCCCTAAGTTACTTTACAAGATGCCCGTTTTACCGTGTGTTCGGCAGAAAGAATTACGAAAAGCTGCTTGAACGCGATCAGCTGGAGAACGGCGCTTATCACGACAGAGGAATGAAGGTGCTGCTCTCGATCGTCGTTATGGCATCCGTCGTTGCCGTCGTCCTTATGTCAAAATGGAATCTCAACTTTAAGGAAGACGGATTTATCGACAATTCCGAATTCTTCTCGTTCGGCGGTGTATATTATACATACGACGAGATCGAGAGAATCAGATATGTTCCCGACCGCGAGAACGGTTACGGCGAAACGCTCGAACTGCCGTCGTATTCTCTCGTTATGAAGGACGGCAGGGAAATCGACCTTTTCGATTTTGAATACGACGGGATCGACAGATACGATCCGTCACTCACCGACTTTTTGCGCGAAAAAGGAGTGTCAGTCGAGAACAGACGCGAAATCGGAGAAAATTGACAGAATTTATTTTGAATGATCGGAAAGTTATTTCAACACTGCCATCTGCTTTTTATGCCTTTTGTTTCGCAAACTTATTGGCTTTGTCAAAAATGTGCCGAAAACGATACGTCTGCAAAAGGCACCGACTGCGGGACTTGTTCTTAAGGACAGTTTCATAGCACAAGTACCGCTTTGTGGTGAGTAAGTGCGCACTTAACAAAAAACGGGATTTCAAATCATTTACAAGGGGATGACACCCATAGAAAAAAACGAAAGTACGATAAAAACCGTATTTGTTGTAGATGAGCAAGGGAATAAATACGAAGCGACCTACCCGAAACGGGCGAAAGGTCTTGTGAAAAACGGCAGGGCACGCTTTGTTGATGAAAAAACGATTTGCCTTGCGTGCCCTCCGGATAAATTTATGGAGGACAAAATAATGGAAGTTACAGAAATCAAAAATGAAAATCTTAATTTCAAAGACATAGCAGAAATCGCAAATAAACCGGAAGAAAACAATATGTATGCCGACATCACGGGAAAACCCGGAAAAAACTACACTATCGACTACGCACTTTCACAGCTCGAAAGTATCAGAATCGAAGAAAAAGAATTCACGTCGACAATCAGCGGTATCCTTTCCAGCATTCAGATCGAGTATCCCGACGATGTCACGGGTCAGGCAAAGGTGGCAGCCGTGGGTGAAATGGTAAAAGCCCACAGCGAAAACACAAGCAGACTGATGGATTTCTATATCGATATGATCGAAAAAATCAGAAATTCGTCCGCAAAATAACCAAACAACAGAATTTCCCGGCTGCATACGCAGCCGGGAAATATTTTTTTGCGTCAAATTGCTTACGACTTTTTCTTTTCTCGTCCGAGCACGTCGTAGCGGATTATCGCAACGATCGTCGAAGTGGTGGTGAGTATCTCGCCGATAAGAGCGGGGATACTGCCCGTATGTATCGCGTAAGCCATCCAGAGCGGAGAGCAGGGGAACATACCGAGCCGGAACCAACGCTCCTTTTTGAGGTTATACGCAAGCGTGCTGATTATCATTGCGATGAGCGGCAGCACGGATGCCCAATCGTCCCAGGTCAGTATGCCCGTTACGAGGACCGCAATGGTGAAAACTATGGTAAAGAGCTTGTTTTTGAACCATTTTTCGTTCTCGAACAGATAAAGCACCGTCTTTTCGAGCGCGATGGCGTTCATCAGCGCACCCGTCCACGCACCGAGGATCGAATAATGGATGGTGAAAATGGAAATGGAAACTACCTGCAGCGCGACGATCATCCGCTTTTTCGGCATCTGGTATGACATAAAAAGCACGCAGGTGCCGACATATCCGATTATCTGCGCAAATAACTGCCAATTCATACGTTTCCCCTCCGTTTTCGCTCAATTACCGTTGCATTTTATATTCTTTTTTGCCGTTTGTCAAGATATATCGTTTATTTATTATAAAATATGTTCAAAATCCCTATTCCATTATCGGCATATTTGTGGTATAATCAAGACAAAGGGTTAAAGGTGAAATTATGTCAAAATTTGAAAAAGATCTGACAAGCGGCAGCGTCATCAAAAAACTCATTCTTTTTGCGCTTCCGTTTGTGCTTTCAAACTTCATTCAGTCGTTATACAGCGTCGCCGATATGATAATCATCGGCAACTATACGAACGCCGCGTGTCTGACCGGCGTTTCAAACGCAACGCAGCTCACTATGCTGTTCACAAACGCGGTCATCGGGCTTTCCGTCGGCGGTACGGTGCTTATCGGTCAGTATCTCGGCAGCGGAAACAAGAGCGAGATAAAAAAGACAATCGGCACCACGTTCACGCTCCTTATCGTGATAGCGCTTGCGCTTATGGTCGTGTCGCCGTTCATCAGCGGTCTCGTTTTCCGTCTTATGCACGTTGACACAGGCAGTATGGACTACGCCAACAGCTATTTCATCACCTGTATGATGGGTACGCTCTTCGTCTTCGCTTACAACGCGCTTGCCGGCGTAATGCGCGGAATGGGCGACTCCAAGCATCCTATGGTATTCGTCATCGTTGCCGCGGTCATCAACGTCGGACTTGATATCGTGTTCGTCAAGTTTTTTGGTATGGAAGCGTTCGGCGCGGCTCTCGCCACGATAATCTCCCAGGCGATCTCCGTCATACTCTGCATCGGCTATCTTGTCAGAAACGATTTCGTCTTCGACTTCAAGCCCCGTTCGTTCCGTATGGACAAAAAGAAGCTCGTCGGTATTTTCAAGATCGGCTTCCCGACGATGCTCAATAATATCTGCACGTCTCTTTCGTTCGTCTTTCTTATGACGATGGCGAATATGACCGATCCCGCAGGCGGCGGCGCCGTCGGCGTAGTCGGCAAGTACAACGGCTTTGCAATACTTCCGGCAATCGGCATTTCGTCGGCGATCTCCGCAATGGTGGCGCAGAATTTCGGTGCCAACAATCTCAAACGTGTCAAGCAGACGTTCTTCAGCGGCGCGATAATCGCCGAAGCGTTCACCGCGGTGATCTTTGCGATCTCCTGCATCTTCCCGGAACAGATACTCGGTCTTTTCGGTGACGATCCCGCCATCATCAAGCTCGGCACCGACTATCTTTCGACGTTCTCGTTCGATTACATCATCGTTCCGATACAGTTCTGCTTCAACGGACTTTATATCGGCAGCGGACACACCACGTTCGCGCTTGTTTCGGGTATGTGCTCCGCGATACTGTTCCGCATCCCATTCTGCTACATCCTCGGCAAGGTGCTCGGCTACGGTATGAAGGGCATCGGCGCAGGCGGACCTATCGCGTCAGTCGCGGCGCTGATAATCTCGGTAGTGTTCTATTTCATCGGAAGCTGGAAAAAGAGCACGGTAAATACTGAAATAATGATAGACGCATAGACGCATAAAATAGACATAAAAAAAACAGGGCATATGCGGAGTGTTCCAAAGGACACTCCGCAACGAAATAAATCCCTTACGGGATTTGTGAAATATCCTTCGGATGTGAAATACGCCTGCGGCGTGTGAAATGCCTGCGGGCGTGAAAAAGGGATTTATTTCATTTCACATTGCGAAGCAATATTTCACAATCGCTATGCGATTATTTCACATTTGCCGTAGGCAAATATTTCACTATTCGGAAATTATATATAAT
>JAZUKE010000137.1:0-8533 GCA_045643125.1 Eubacteriales bacterium | reverse complement strand
AAAAAATAAAATATAAAATAGCAGGGAAGTAAAACTTAATAAACATCAGACCTTACGCTTGAAAGCTGCGTTTCGGCGTAAGGTTTTTTGTCGCTGTTTGACATATATCAAAATGTCACATAAAGCGACTTTTTTCTTTGGGCAATATTACCACAATGATTTTACGATGAAATCAGGGACACAAACTATATCTTGTTGACGGCGTAAAAGAACAGTACAAAATATCGGTTGGTTGCATTAGTTTACATAATATAGTTAACATAATTATTGGTGATAATGTACAATGTTTTGAAAATTGCAAAATATGACTTGAAAAATCGATCGAAATGGTATATATTATTATTACACAATTTCGATTGGAGCAGATTTATGGCAAATAAAGGCAATCCTGTTATTTCTTTTATTGGTGTCGGAAACATGGGATCGGCTATAATAAAAGGGCTGATTTCATCAAAATCCGTCGATGAAGGTAACATAATAATTTTCGATAAATTCAAAGAAAAATATAATAATTTCAACGGTATCAAATTGCGAAAAGCCGATGAGTTAAAAGAAACGCTTGATGCCGACTATATCTTCATCGCAGTAAAACCCAATAACGTAAAGCAGATGTGCAGCGAGATCCTATCGTATAACGCGGACTTGTCAAACAAAGTGTTCGTAAGTATCTGTGCAGGTGTGCCCACTCATTTCTTCTGTAAATGTCTCGGCTGCGATCAGCCTGTCATAAGGATGATGCCGTCAACACCTATGCTCGTCGGAAGCGGAGCTGTTGCGATATCGAAAAATGAGTTTGTGTCTCAGATGCAGTTCCAATATATCTGCCGCATCATCTCAAACATTGCCGAAGTAGTAAAACTCGATGAATCGAAAATGAACGACGTTATCGCCGTAAACGGTTCGTCGCCCGCTTACGTCTACATTTTCATAAAAGCAATGCTCGAAGCGGCGGAAGAATACGGAATAACGGCAGAAGCTGCTTTACCTCTGATCCTGAAGACGATCGAGGGAAGCTGCAAGATGGTCGTAAAATCCGGCAAAGATATTGATACACTTATAAGAGATGTGATTTCTCCGAACGGTACTACCGCAAAAGCGGTCGAAGTATTTGAAAAGCGTGAGTTCAGCGCGATAATAAAGCAGGCAATGAGAGAATGCAACGTTCGTGCTGACGAAATAACTGAAGAACTATGTTCTGAATGAATCGTTTTCGGCATATCCTTGAATATCATTTCAGGGAGGGCTGATTATGAACGAAACGGACAAGATAACACTTTCTTTGGTACCATACGCCCCGGAGAAGCGCAGGAAATCATTTTTATCTGATTTCTTCATCTCTCGGAAACGTATGTACCTTTTCTTTTCCGCATTATTCGTGTTTTTCTTCTTTTTCGGTTACTCTTGCGGAAAAAAGTATCAGTATGCGGATATTGCCTTGTATCGCACTTACTTTTCAAAATGGCTCACCGTGATGACGCTTGCGGCATATATTTCGTCTTTTACGATATTTTCGCCGGTGATCGCCGTACTTATGATGACCATTATATCCGCATATATCGCGTTTATATTTTCCTTCGGTAATTTTACCGTCTTTCCGTTGTATGCCGTATCGGCAATTTTAAGCGTAATTTACCTTACCGAGATATTTTGCTGCTTCAACAGAGCAAAATTCGGTGTAAAACAGATTTTCAAAGCAAAGCCAGTGATCGTCATATCAATTATGACTGCTGCATTTCTATTATCTTTATTGACGTTGGTCAGATTTTACTGAGACGTCGGAGGAATAAATGTCACTTAAAACAAACGATGTGAAATTACTTATAACTGAATATCTGGACGATATAGAGAGATCCGGTGAAACGTCAAAAAACACGCTTCAGGCATATAAACGTGATCTCGGTAAGTTCTGCGATTTCGCCTACGAACACGATATAAACGATATTATCTGCGTTGATTCGGAAACGATAGAGGATTTCAAAGAATATCTTAATATTTCCGGTCTTTCCGTATCATCATCGAGCCGAACGCTTTCTGCGCTTCGCAGTTTCTTCTGCAAGCTGATTTCCGACGGTATAGTTGAAACGAATCCTGCAAAGGAAGTACATAACGACAAAGCCGAAAAGCGAGACACGAATATACTTTCGCAAAAGGATATCGAATTGCTTTTGTCACAGCCCAATATGAAAGACATAAAGGGTATACGCGATAAAGCGATGCTTGAACTGCTTTATGCAACGGGAATCAAGGTATCGGAACTTATCGCTCTCGATATCGACGACCTCAATCTGCAGATATCCTTCCTCAAAGTAGGGAACGATGATAAGCAGCGCTTCATACCGCTCTATAAGCTCGCAGTCAAGAGTTTGCAGACCTATGTTCTTGCGTCCCGAAAATTACTTATTGCAGGAGAAAACGAAAAAGCACTTTTTGTCAACTGCAACGGCGAACGTATGACACGACAAGGCGTTTGGAAGCTCATAAAGTTTTACGCGGCAAAAGCACAGATAAAAGCCGATATCACTCCGCACACGCTGCGTCATTCATTTGCGGCGCATCTTTTGCAGAACGGTGCAGACATACACGACATACAGGAAATTCTCGGTCACAGCGATATTTCATCGACGCAGAGATATGCTCAATTCCTTAAAGATAAGGTAAGCAAGAGTTACATCAAATTCCATCCGCGTGCGTAATGAGGAACTCATATAATGGCAAATAATAGAAATTCCAAAAACAAAGAAGGCAAACTGTTTTCACTTTTTTCATCGTCGAAATCAAGAAACGATATAGGACTTACAAAAGAAAAAGCCGCATTCAACGGCAAATACGATATAACCAATTTCTTCGTTTTTCTTAAGCGTCATTTCGGTGACGTGACCGTACTCAACCTTTTGTTTTTCCTTATCAACTTTTCGCTGATCCTCGTACTGTTTGCAACGTCCGGCAATCTTGACAGAGCCGTACCTGCACCGGCATCGAGCCTTTACCAACAGTTATACGGAGCACTCAGATATGATCCGAAAGGCTTTGCCGCAGAGTCATTGCTCAGCGTTTTCGGTACGACGACAACTCTTTCCGTCTGGACGACATGGACAAGGATTCTTTACTATTCCTCGTTCACGCTTATAATTACTTTCGGACTTTCCAATATCGGTATGGCTTATGTTACGAGAGGGATCGTAAGACGCGATTACGTTCAGGTATGGCACGATTTCTGGTATGCGATAAAACGCGATTGGAAGCAGGGTATCATAGTCGGTATCGCCGACGTTGTAATAATATATCTGCTGTATAATTCCATACTGTTCTATTATTACAATCGCACTTCTTATATGATGAGCGTATGCTTCTATTTCTCGATATTCTTTGCATTTTTCTATTTTATCGCAAGAATGTATCTCTATCTTATGCTCATCAATTTCAAACTCAAATTGACCAAGCTTTACAAAAATGCTTTTATTTTCACCGTGCTCGGCTTCAAACGCAATTTCTGCGCTTTGATATTCATTGCGATAACCGTATTTATCAGCGTATATCTTGCGCTGCTGTTCCCGATGGCAGGTGCGCTTATCGTGTTTATATTCACCGTGGCGTTCATTTATCTGATCGGAACGTACTGCTGTTACCCGGTGATATATAAGTATATGATTAAGCCTATCGACGACGAAAACAAAAAGAATAAAAAGAACGACGAAAACGGTGAAGAACCCATATTCGTCGACAGAGGATAGGTCTGTTGCCGCGGCGTTTTGTGCCGCGGCTTTTTCATTTGTTGATTATTCGTAAATAATTCTCATAAAGATTGACAAAACGAACAACTTTCGGTATAATCATATAAAAATAATAAGGAGTTTCGGTATGTTCAATAAGATAAAAATGATATATACGGCAAATTCAACGCTGTTCCGTAAGTTCTGGGTGAATCAGTTTGCGATCTCTATGCTCGGTCTTATGGTGACCTGGCCTATGAACGTCCTTAACAGCAACCATCCGGAATTCGGCATCATTCCGGAACTTGCGGCGTTTCTGTTTTGCGGCGGACTTTTCTGTTTTCTTATATACGATCTGTTCTATCAGCTTGGCGCGAAGGACTATATCAAAGTGAATCATCAGAATGCCGTATATGATAAATACAAAGCGCTGAAAATAACTGCGGTCGCTTATATCCCCACAATATTCGTAACTGTTCTCGCTTATATTTTCTATTTTGCAAACGTTGGCAACGGATATGCCGTAACAAGCCTTATTCTCAATGTTATAATACACGCAATGTACAGCGGTCTTTTCTTCATCCTTCCGTCGTCAATGAATATTATTGCGTTCCCCATAAGTATCGCAATAACTTTCTTTTTCGCTTTCCTCGGTTATTATCTTGCGTCACACGATAAATATCTTCGTTCGTTTTTCGGCATCACCGTAAAGGTAAACAAGGAATAATAGCAATTACGGAAATCATACAATATACAAAAACAAATAACGGAGATATTGTATGATGAACGAAAACAAAAGTGTCCGCATTTGTGCGATATTGTTTTTTGCAGCGGTTTTATTGTTCTTTGCTTTTTTGTGCGTTGCGTCTTTCACTGTTTCGGTGGGCTACAAACAAGCCGGCGCATCGCGTGTAATTGAAACGATAGCATCTGCTAAAAACGTACAGACGCAGAAGTTTACTTTCGTGATAGATCCCGGTCACGGAGGCGAAGATCCGGGCGCTGTCTGCGGCGAATATATCGAAAAAACGCTTAACCTGGACGTAGCTGCTTTATTAGACGATTTTTTGTCACTTACTTCCGAGGACATCGCTATGACGCGAACAGACGACGTTCTGTTGTATAAAAGCGGAGAGGAAAGCCGAAAGAAATTTTATGACCTTAAAAACCGTCTCGATATTGCCGAAAATGCCGAAAACGGAATTTATATCGGTATACATATGAACAAGTTTCCGCTTGAAAGCTGCAAGGGACTGCAGACCTTCTATTCGCACAACACGGAAGAAAGCAGACTTCTTGCGGAAATGATACAGCAGAATTCAAAATTGCTTGACGAGTCAAATCAGCGCGTTATAAAGCCGGACGGCAGCAATATATACATTCTGGAGCATATAAAAATACCCGCAGTCCTTATTGAATGCGGGTTTATATCAAATACGGCAGACGCCGAAAAACTTTCCGATCCGTCTTATCAGAAACGTCTTGCGTTTGTTATATATTGCGCTGCCGAACAATACCTCGGAGGTATAGATGAAAACTAATTATGTATGTTCAAACTGCGGCTCCGTTTTTGCAAAATGGTTCGGCAAATGCCCGGATTGCGGCGAATGGAATACCATTGAAGAAAGCGAAGCCGAAGAAGAAAGAAAGTCAACTGCCGTAAAGAAAGCGAAAAAGACTTTCGTGCCCGAACAGTCGAAAGTCATTAAGCTTGGCTATATAAAACAGCAGGACAGCATCCGTTATATGACGGGTATGGCGGAGTTTGACAGAGTACTCGGCGGAGGACTCGTCAAAGGCTCTGTGGTGCTTCTTGCCGGTGAACCCGGAATAGGGAAGTCCACCCTGCTTTTACAGATTTGTGCGCATTTGTGCAAGTCATACCGCGTTCTGTATATAAGCGGCGAAGAATCGCCGTCGCAGCTTAAGCTCCGTGCCGAACGTGTGGGAGTAGACAGCGACAATCTGCTTGTCCTTGCCGAAACGGAAATAGGTGCAATTATTCCGGAAATAGAAGGGAACTCACCCGATATAATTTTCGTTGATTCGATACAGACGATATATGACGAAGAACTGAATCCGGCACCCGGCAGTGTCACACAGGTAAAAGCGACTGCACTTTCGTTCATTGACGCAGCAAAGAAAAACGATATACCGACGATAATGGTCGGACACGTCAATAAAGACGGTGGGATCGCAGGCCCCAAAGTTCTTGAACATATGGTAGATGCCGTGCTTTATTTTGAGGGCGACAGACGTCATTCGTACAGAATTATCAGAAGCGTAAAAAACCGTTTCGGCTCAACTAACGAGATCGGAGTTTTTGAAATGGGAGACGAAGGTCTTGAAGAGATACCGAACCCTTCCGAAATGCTTATTTCTCAACGTCCAGAACACGTTTCCGGCAGCTGCGCGGTTTGCGTTATGGAAGGTACGCGGCCGATAATCGCGGAAGTGCAGGCTCTTGTTACCCAAACGGTTTTTCCTGCTCCGCGCAGACTTACGACCGGCGTTGATTACAACCGTATAAATCTTATAATCGCAGTTCTCGAAAAACGTCTCGGACTTCGTTTCGGTGTAAACGACGTTTACGTCAACGTCGCCGGCGGTCTTGACATAAAGGAGCCTTCCTGTGATCTTGCAATAGCTCTGTCTCTCATATCGTCATTAAAAGATACGGAAGTACCGATGGATGTCATTGCTTTCGGCGAGGTAGGACTTGCAGGTGAGTGCCGCAGCGTAAATTCAGCCGATATTCGTGTCAATGAGGCACGCCGTCTCGGATTCAAAAAGATAATACTGCCGTATCAGGCGGCAAATAAGATCAAAAAGAAGTATTCGGACGTTGAACTGATGTTTGTCCGTTCAGTCTATGAGCTTCTGAAGATTTTTTCGTGATCTCATATACGCATCCGTTTGAAGGCGAAACCGAGTTTTCAACGTAACAGTTTTCTTTAGTACATTCGCCGTCAGATTGAAAAACACATTTTTCGGTGCATTTAATAAACATTTTCACCACATCCTTTGAATTTGTTAATAATATGCACCGTTTATTCATAATTCATTCACAAATGTCAAAAATTAAACCTAATCTTCCTGAAAATAAGATAAAAAATGCGTTGGTTTCAACTATAATGCCGAATGAAATGCTGAAAGAGCTTGAAATTCAAGGCGTTTTTGGAATCAAAATGCCTTCGTCGGTAAATATTGCAAATGAACTGAGATACCATCCCGACATTCTTGCACTGAATACGCCGGACAATAAATGGTATTCTGAAAAATCATACAAATGCGATATAAATACGGAAAGCACGGAAATAAACCTTTCCGGCGAATATCCGTATGATTGTACGTTCAATGTAATGTTTGTCAACGGAACGCTTATTTGCGGAAAAAAGACCGATGTGAGCTATCTGAAAGACGAATACGAAATAATCAGAGTAAATCAGGGCTATGTAAAATGTTCCACGGTATTTGTTGATGATATGGCTTTTATAACGTCTGATGCCGGGATCGCCAAAGCACTCAAAGAATCAGAATATGATATACTTACAGTAGATAATATCGGTATTGAGTTAAATGGATTCAGCTGTGGATTTATAGGCGGATGTGCCGGAAAAATCTCCAAGAACGAAATTGTATTTACGGGAGATCTGAATAAATACAAATACGCTTCCGCAATAAAGAGCTTTTGTGCAAATTACGGCGTTTACTGCATTTCATTGTCGGAAAAGCCTTTGTACGATTACGGCGGCATTTTGCCTCTGATTTGCTGATGCTGTAATATACCGTATTTTTTGCGGTTTCTCTATTCCCCCAATTAGTGAAAATTTGTATTTTGTCTAATTGGGCTTCGCCCAATTACCGCCGCAAGCGGCTGGCAAAATACACATTTTCGACCGTTACGCTTATCTTCCCCTCAACAGCGGTTTAAGTGAGATAACCGCAAGAATACAAATAATAAGTTTTTCAATAACAAAAATTTAAGCAGGCTCGCCGAACTTGAAGCGAGCCTGCTCTTTTGCATTTATGCTTTGGAAAACTTCTTGTTGCTTATGCAGTTATTTGGCAAGCGGATATCTTTCGGGGCGCATAGTGTAACGTAGAAGATAAATGGCGTCAGCGGAATCAAGCTTTCCGTCGCCGTTCACGTCAGCATTCTGGCTGACAGGATATTTTTCCGGACGCATAGTGTGACGCAGCAAATATATCGCGTCGGCGGAATTTATGATTCCGTCACCGTCAAAGTCACCTTGTTCAGCTTCTTCACCGACGGTGATCTTGAGTGAATTGATAGTAACTTTGGCTCCTCCGGTCGCAAAAATCGTGATTCCGGTAAATGTAATGTTGCCGTCTGCATCAGGAACGAGAGATGTCGCTCCGCTGTAAGACGACGGCTCGCCGGAAGCGTCGTATGCTTTGATTTCGCTGAGTGCGCAGCTTACTTTGTAGCTTCCTGCATGGAGATCGCCGGAACCGGCATCAAGTGAACCGCCTACGTTCTGATGAATCTTTATTGTCTGTTCGGATGTCGAAAGAAGAATGGCAGTATTTCCGCCTTCGACTGTAAAGTCGATATCAATTTTTGCGTTCTCATAATTTACAACAATGGGTTTTGCATAAGTACCCTGGATGCTGGGCCAGCCTGCTCCCGTATCGTCAACGATGAGAACTTCCCCGTTGAACATATATTCAGCAGTTGAACCGCCGCCGCCGACCTGGTCGTATACCATTTCGGGAACAAGTGTTGCAGTTCCTTTGAGCGGTTTGATTCCCTCAGTCGGAATATCATATTCGGGAACGTCGTAATCGTAGACGACCAT
>JAZUKE010000136.1:0-8027 GCA_045643125.1 Eubacteriales bacterium | reverse complement strand
CACTTCGTGCGTGATGTTCGCCTCCGGCGAGTGATGTGCCTGCGGGCGTGGGTGGCGGAACACATCACATCACTTTGCGGCGAAGCCGCAAAACATCACTGCGAGCATAAATAAGGTGAAAAGGATTACGGCAGCCCGATTTCTCTGACTGTGCATTGCTCAGACGGCGATATAAAGTGATACAAATACCGCTTTTGCAATGACGGAAAAAGCTCAAAAATCAAAAAGATCGCATTTTTTGCGGTCTTTTTTGCTTTTTCTATTGTTAAATCGTTTTTATTGGGATATTATATTTCCCCTATTGACAGCGTAACAATGTTATACTATAATATGACCGTAACAATGTTACGGAATGGAGCGCGGAATGGAAAAACGAGCAGAAAAAATTGGCGAATGGGAAGGAAATTTAATCTCAAAGAAACAACTGCTTGAAAAGTACGGTTTTTCCTACGGTGCTTTGTACCGCTGGAAACGTATGGGACTCATTCCTAATGAGTGGTTTATCAAGCAGGCGACGAGCACGGGGCAGGAAACCTTTTTCCCAGAGGAAAAAATCTGTGAAAGAATCGAGTTGATTCTTTCAAAAAAAGACGACGTATCTCTTAATGAATTGGCACAATCCATCAAAGGCTACGAAAATGAAAACAATGTTCTGATGATTTCCACCAAGTACGGGGAAAAATCGTTTGGGGCAGAAGACATCACGCGGGTAAGAATCCGCACAAAGAACGGTGAAAAAGACATCACCGATACGATTCTTTTATGGTTAAAGGAGGATAAAATATGAATATTTCAGGATCGGGAACGATTGCGGCAGGCGAATACAATGAAGAGATCCACATTAGCGGTTCCGGGCATATCGGCGGTGCCGTCAGATGTACTAAGCTGTCATGTTCCGGTTCGGCCAAAGTCGACGGTGATCTGGATGTTACCGGAGACATCTCGGCTGCGGGCTCCTTTTCGGTGCATGGGAACGTCCGCGCCGGAGGGCAATGCAAAATGTCCGGCGCTGTAAAAATTTACGGTGACATAAAGGCCAATACGCTTAATAACAGCGGTTCAGTGAAAATTGGCGGAGGCATTGAGGCGGAAACCGTCGTGGTTCATGGATGCCTGAATTGCGGGGGACTTCTCAACGCCGAGAATGTGGAAATCAAATTTGAAGATGGCGGTCATGCGGCGGCTGTCGGCGGTGGGAAGATCACTATATGCCGGAAAGACAAACAACAAAAAAGGGCGTTCAGACTGCCGCTGTTCAAGCGTATAGCAGCGCAATCCTGCGACCTTTTTACGGTGGATGAGTCGATTGAGGGTGACACCGTCGCGGTAGAGTATGTCAGCGCAAATACAGTCACGGGCAGAGTTGTGGCAATCGGCGAGGGGTGCGAGATCGGTACTGTCCGATATAGCGAAGAAGTGGAAATCTCTCCGGACGCAAATGTGGAACACGTAGAAAAAGAGGGATAATGGGGCTATTGTAACTATTATTTTACTATTGCAATAAGAAATAAATATTTGAATAATCGCGTTGAAAAAAATCGAATTGATACTGCTTATTAAAAAGTAATACAAATACCGCTTTTGCAATGACGGGAAAAGCCCAAAAATCAAAAAGATCGCATTTTTTGCGGTCTTTTTTGCTTTTTCTATTGTTAAATCGTTTTTATTGTGATATTCTTTATATGAAAAAATATATGAAACCGAAAGGACGACATTATGATACGTTATCTGCTTCCCGAAAAAGGAAATTTTTATAAAGCAAATCTGCATTGTCACACCACTATGTCGGACGGCAGAGGCACGCCCGAGGAGGTCAAGGAAACTTACAAGCAGGCAGGGTATTCGATAATCGCGTTTACCGACCACGACGTTCTGCTGCCGCACAACGACCTGCGCGACGACGATTTTCTGCCGCTAAACGGCTTTGAATTTGCCGTCGGCGAGTTCAACAAGCCGTGGGAGCTTACAAAGTGCTGCCATCTCAATCTTATCGCGCTCGACGAAGACAACCTCATTCAGCCGGCGTGGCACCGCACCGAATACCTTTACGGCAAAAACAAGCTCCACCGCGACGAAGTGAAGTTCGATCCGTCGATCCCAGATTTCATCCGCTACTACTCGCCCGAATGTGTCAACGAGGTGATAAGACGCGGCAAGGAAAACGGTTTTTTCGTCACCTACAACCACCCCGTATGGTCGCTTGAAAATTACGAGCAGTATGGCAAATACGAGGGGATGGATGCGCTTGAAATAATCAACTACTGCTCCGTGAATCAAGGCTACGCCGACGTGAATCCCACGGTGTACGATGATCTGCTCCGCCAGGGAAAGCACATTTTCTGCGTAGCAGGCGACGACAACCACAGCCAGGTTCCCCTTGACGAAGCCGAATGTGACCGTTTCGGCGGTTTTACCGTGTTCAAGGCTCCGGAACTTACATACAAGGCTATCGCTTCGGCACTTGTGAACGGCGAATTTTACGCTTCCGAAGGTCCCGAAATAAAGGCACTTTGGTACGACGAAGAAACAAGGCATCTCCACGTCGAAACGTCGGAAGCTTTACGCATCTCCTGCACGACGGCAGCCCGCAAAGGCAGGATCGCCGACAATACGAAGACGGGCGGAACGGTGAACGAAGCCGATTTCACGCTCGGGAAATACGACCTTTACGCACGCATCACCGTCCGTGACGCAAACGGAAAATGCGCGTTCTCAAATGCGTTCTGGATAGACTGATCGGCAGATCGTGCAGACAAATTCAACGGAAAGTCAGGTGCAGTGTATGGATCGTTCCCGCGGAAAAGGCGAAGAAACGCAAAAACAGAAAAAAACTTTCGGCGAGTGGCTGAACGAAAAAGTCAAAATGATCGGCGGATTTTTCTACCGTCTGTTTTACATATTCAAGCTCGTGTGGGAAACGCGGAAGTGGATATTGTTCATAATGATGTTTATGGCGCTGTTCAACGGCGTCGTACCCGTTGCGGGCGCGTATATCTCGGCGTCGCTCCTCAATTCGCTTGCCAAAGCGTACAACGGCGCAAAGGCGCTCGTCGAGGACACGGCGATGCAGGAGCTTATCGACGCGGTGATTTTCTGGATAGTATTTCAGTTTGCCTACATTTTCTTCAAATCACTCGTGAACAGCATAAACAACATACTGTCGCGTATCTACGGCGAACTCGTCGTAAATCATATCAAGCTGAAAATTATGGAAAAGTCAAAGGAGATCGACCTTGCCGGCTTTGACAATCCCGAATTTTACGAAAAACTCGAAAACGCTTCCAACGAGGCAGGCAGACGACCGATAAACATAATGAACGCTTCGTTCAACCTTATCAGCTCGATGATAACGCTCGTTTCGTTCATCGTGATTTTGTGGTCGTGCAGTCCGTTTGCCCCGTGGGTGGTAATTACGTTGGCGTTCCCGTCGGCGATCCTCACGTTCATATACCGCCGAAAGAATTTCAACTACGTCAGAAGACGCTCCAAAGACCGCAGACAGCTTTCCTACTATTCCGACATCCTCGTGAACAAGGATATGGTCAAGGAAGTACGCCTTTTCGGGCTTGCCGACACGTTCATCGACAGATACAATCAGACGTTCAGAAAGTATTTTGCGGGTCTTCGCAAGCTGTTCGTCACCGAGGGTATATGGGATATCGCAATAACCGCCTGCACGTCGGTGGTGCATTGTCTGCTGTTTTTGTATATCGCAAGGGGCGTGTGGCTCGGCAATAACGAGATCGGCGACTATTCGCTCTATACGGGCGCGCTCAACTCCATCGCGGGCGGCGTTTCGTCGCTCATTTCAATAACGGCGACGATATACGAGGGCACGCTTTTCATCGACAATATGATCGACTATATGAACGAAAAGCAGACGATAATACCGCGTCTCGAGTCGCCGCTCAAACCCGAACGCCACACCGGACACGAGATCGTCTTCGATCACGTTTCGTTCAAATATCCCGGCACGGGACGCTATGTCATCAGCGATCTGAGCGTCACGATCAATGCGGGCGAATCCGTCGTGCTTGTCGGGCTCAACGGCGCAGGCAAGACGACGCTTATCAAGCTGCTGACACGTCTTTACGATCCGACCGAGGGCAGGATACTGCTTGACGGTCACGATCTGCGCGACTACGATGTGAACGAGCTTTACTCGATTTTCGGGATAATCTTTCAGGATTTCGGCAAATACGCCGTGAATGTCACCGAAAACATCTCTTTCGGTGAGCTTAACAAAAAAATAGAGCCGGAAAACATCCGTCACGCTGCTGCTCAGGCGGGCGCCGACGAATTCATTTCCAAGCTGACGGACGGCTACGACACGCCGCTTATGCGTATATTTGAAGTGAACGGCACCGAGCTTTCGGTAGGTCAGTGGCAGAAGCTCGCCGTGGCGCGTGCGTTCTACTCCGATTCGGATATCCTCATCCTCGACGAGCCGACCGCGTCGCTCGACGCCATCGCCGAACAGGAGATATACAGTCAGTTCGACAAGCTCAGAAAAGACAAGACGACGATATTCGTCTCGCACCGTCTTTCCAGCGCGACGGTCGCTTCAAAGATAATCGTGCTTGAATACGGCAAAATGATCGAACTCGGCAACCATACCGAGCTTATGGCGAAAAAAGGCAAATATTACGAGCTGTTCACTACGCAGGCATCGAGATATCTTGAGAATCTGTGAAAATCGGCTTATTGACAAACCCGTTCGTATGTAATATAATGAAAAAAATACATAAATAAGGAGAACATTATGAAAAAAGCATTGGCATTCATTCTCTGCGTTATGCTTATCGCGCTTACTTTCGCCTCCTGCGCCGAAGAAAATAACGGCGATACGTCGTCTCAGAGCGTACAGAGCGAAGCAAGCAAAACGGAAGTGTCGGAAGATATTTCCGAAGAGCCGTCGGAAGAATCGTTCGTGCCGGATATTTACAACGGAAACGACTACGACGGTATGACTTTCACCGTCTTCACGACCGGCGTCGGCGCATCGCCCGTTTCGGAATTCGTGTATAACGAAAACCTCAGCGAAGAGCAGATATCCGCCACGGTCAACGAAGCGATAAAAGCAAGAAACGACAAGATCTACGAAACTCTCGGCGTCGAGATAAAGGAAGTCTATTACAAGTCCGCGCAGCGCTACGGCAAAGACACGCTCGATCAGATAAGAAACCACATTTCGGGCGCGATCGACGACTATTCGCTTTATTCGGTCTGCCTTTACGACTGCGCCACCCTTGCTACCGAGGGCAGCCTTTATAACCTGCTCGGCATCGACACGATCAACACGTTCAACCCCTGGTGGGAACAGTATTTCAACGAGTCGCTCACCATAATGGGACAGCTTTATTTCACCATCGGCGATATGGCAATCAACAGTATGGGCAACGTCCACGCCATATTCTATAACGCCGACCTTATCAACGATCTCGGGCTCGAAGATCCCATAAACCTTGCCAACAGCGGCAAATGGACTATCGACAAGGCGCTCGAATATTCCAAAGCACTTGCCGTTGACTCCGCCGAACCCGAAGGAATGGACTACAAGGACGAATTCGGCTGGGGCGGTCAGGACAGCGACGCTTACTATCTCCTTTACGGCACCGGCGTCAGACCGTTCACCACCGACGGCGAAAAAGCCGTTCTTTCCGTGAACAACGAAACTACCGTGACCACCATCGAAAAGGCAAAGGAGCTTATGCAGGGCGAATGGTACTGCCGCGGCAACGACTATTTCAACGTCACCTCCACGCCTATGGACCTGCTCCAGACCGCGTTTGAAGAGGGAAGATGTATGTTCTTCTCCGACAGCCTTGTAAGAGCGGTCTCGTTCGATATGGACGACCAGTTCGGCATCCTTCCGCTTCCCAAATTCAACGAAATGCAGGAAAATTACTACGCGCTCCTCAGCACCTGGAGTACCAACGCATACTACATCGCGCTCAACCTCGACGAAGAGCAGGCTGAATTCGCGGCGGCAATAATGGACGTTATCGGCTATTATTCGTGGAGCGAGCTCGGCGACTCCGTCTGCACCAACTATTATCAGAAGATGATGAAGAATCAGAAGCTCGTCCGTGAAGACTCCGAAGCGATGCTCGACCTCATCTTCAGCACCGTCGGCTGCGATCTTGCCGGCATATTCCGCATCGGCGAGCTTTCGGGCAGCCGTTCGCTCAACAGCACGCTCACCGATATCGTGAACGGAGTACACGAAAACTTCACCTCCGCATACGAAAAATTCGAGCCGACCTACCAGAAAGACCTCGAAACCGTTATGCAGTTCTTTACCGAGAACAAATAAAAGGTGAACGAAATGAAAAAATATCTGTCTTTGATGATCTGTCTTGCGCTTCTTGCCGTGTTTGCCGTCTCTTGTGCCGGTGAAGAGCCGACATCTGTCACCGAAAGCAGCGAAGAAATGAGCGAAGCGGAGTCTTCCGCGGAAGAATCTCTGCCGGAGGAACAGTCCTATGTTCCCGATATTTACGACGGCAAAGACTATGCGGGACGTACTTTTACGGTGTTTTCCACTTACGCGGAATCGGATCCGGTTTTTGAATTCGTCTATAACGAAGACCTCGACGAAGAGCTTCTTTCCGAATCCGTCAATCTTGCCATAAAGGCAAGAAACGATAAGGTATACGATAAGCTCGGCGTCGAGATAAAAGAGGAGTTTTTCCGTTCGGGACGTTACGGAAACGAAGTACTTTCACAGGTGCGGTCGCACATCTCCGGCGGTCTTGACGAATATTCGCTTTATTCGCTCTGCCTTTACGACTGCGCGACGCTTGCGACCGAAGGCGAGCTTTACGACCTCAACGGGCTTGAAAACCTGAATACGAAAAATCCGTGGTGGGAACAGTATTTCAACGATACTGTCAGCATTTTCGGAAAACTTTATTTCACCATCGGCGATATGACGTTCAACACTATGGGCTCGATACATTGTATTTATTATAACGCCGACCTCATAAGAAGTCTCGGACTTGAAGATCCGATAGACGTCGCAAACGCAGGTAAATGGACGATAGACAAGGCGATCGAATACTCCAAGCAGTACGTTAATGACTCCGCGGAGCCGGAAGGCAGAATGGACTACAAGGACGAATTCGGCTGGGGCGGTCAGGACAGCGACGCTTACTTCCTCCTTTACGGCACGGGCGTGCGTGCGTTCAGCGCCGAAGACGCCGAAAACGCCGTTCTTTCCATCAACAACGAAACCACGATAAACACGATAGAAAAGTGCAAAGAGCTTATGAAGGGCGAATGGTACTGCCGCGGAAACGATTATTTCAGCGTCACCTCCGCTCCTATGGACCTTATTCAGGACGCATTTGAAGAGGGAAGATGTATGTTCTTCTCACATTCGCTGTACAGAACGATATCGCTTGATATGAACGACGAATTCGGCATCCTTCCGCTCCCGAAATACAACGAAGAACAGGACGAGTATTATTCGATGCTCAGCACCTGGAGATCGAATGCTTACTGCATAGCCGCCAACCTCAGCGAGGAAGATGCGGAGTTTTCCGCTGCCGTTCTCGATGTACTCGGATATTATTCGTGGAAAGAACACGGCGATTCGGTCTGCACGAACTATTATCAGAAGACGCTCAAGAATCAGAAACTCGTCACCGAAAAATCCGAAGCGATGCTCGACCTCATTTATCAGTCAGTCGGCTGCGACCTTGCGGGAATATTCCGTATCGGCGAACTTTCGGGGAACCGTGCGCTGAACGATACCCTTATCGACATAGTGAACGGTGTACACGAAAACTTCACTTCCGCATACGAAAAATTCGAGCCGACATATCAGGCAGACCTTGAAACGGTGCTTGATTTCTTCAGACAAAACTAAAACAAAAAAAGTGCCGAAGGTAGTATTCTTTTTAATACCTCTCCTTATCGGGCTGTCAAGACTTGTACTCGGTGTTCATTACCCGACCGATATTCTGGCGGGGTGGTTTATTTGTGCACTTATTATATTTATTATTTCCCGGATCAAAAATCAG
>JAZUKE010000135.1:0-19032 GCA_045643125.1 Eubacteriales bacterium | reverse complement strand
CGTTGACAAGGACGGAAAAATAAAAGATACAATGTTCGACGGCTTCCTGTTCTGCCCGACCGGCAGTATGCTTGAAGGGCACCACGCCTATTCCGACGCCAATATGCGCGAAGTAAAGGATATGGCAGACAAGACCTTCGCTGCCGGACGCGACATAGACGCGCTTGATAAAGCGGTCGAAAAGACCAAGTCCGCCCTTTCTCTTGACGGATATAATGTGAAATATTACCTTACGCTCACATACCCGGGAAAGGGAATTGATTTCGGCGACCTGGACGGCGACGGAAAGAGCGACAGACTTAAAAATACGGCTGACAGAATAAACGCCGTAAAGTGGCAGATCGACTATTATCTGTCTCTCGTGTCTTCCGCAAAATGCGGCAGCCTGACGTTTGCCGGCTTCTATTGGGTACACGAAGCGATGATGGACTATGACGAAGACGGCGAAATGCTGAACGCCGTTTCGGATTACTGCCATTCAAAGGGCTATGACATTTTCTGGATACCTTATATGAGCGCCAACGGCAGACAGGAATGGAAATATTACGGCTTCGATATGGCGTGCCTGCAGCCGAACTACGCCTTCAATACGGATGTCGGCGAGCAGAATATCATCGACGCGGTCTCGCTCGCAAAGAGGTACGGAATGTGTATCGAAATGGAGGTCTGCGGAACTTCACTCACCGATCCGATCTTCTTTGACAAATATATGGATTACCTCTCCGACGGCGTAAGATACGGATATATGAGCGATACGATGCACTGCTATTATCAGGACGTGTATTACTACCTTTACGCCTGCAATTCGGACGATCCCAAGGCAAGGCTGACTTACGATTATACTTATCTGTTCATCAAAGGCAAGCTTGAACTCAAAGCCGAAAAGCTCGGTGACAAGTCGTTTGAAGCGGCAAAAGACACGCCGTTTACCGCTGACGTCAGAACGGAAGCCGACTACGGCGAATGTACAGTAAGAGTGTCGCCGTGCCACGGTGCGCTTTCGATGAAGCCGGACGGAAAATTTACCTATTACCCCGAAAAAGGCTACACCGGTAAAGATTCGTTCGCCTTCAGCTATTCAAATTATCTCGGCGAAAGCGATCTCACCGAAGTCGTCATAGACATCAGATAAAGAAGGGAATGAAGGTTATGGATTTTGCTCCGACAAAAGAACTTTTGAAAAATGCGGTAGAAAACAACGTGATACCGTCTGCGGCTTTTGCCGTAGGACGCGGCAGAGATATATACATAAGCGACGTTTACGGCAGCAGAGCGGTATATCCCGAAAAAGAGACTGCCGACAGAAACACGCTTTACGATCTTGCGTCGCTTTCAAAACTCGTTTCCACGTCGATGGTCGCGCTCCGTCTTATCGAGGACGGAAAACTGCTGCTTGCCGATACACTTTCACGCTTTTTTACCGAAAAGGAGTTTGAAAACGCTCCCGCGGAAAGAAAAGACATAACCATATTCCGCCTTATGACGCACACGTCGGGAATAACTCCGCATATCCCGCTCTGGACGAAGCTCGACACCAACGATGCGTCCTCTGTCGCGTCGCTCATCCTTTCATCGGAGCCGAAATGCCGTCCCGGTGAAGAGGTGTATTATACCTGTATGGGGTATATACTGCTCAAAATCATAATCGAAAGACTGACCGGCGAAACGCTCGATTCACTTGCGAAAAGGCTTGTTTTCGATCCGCTCGGAATGAGATCGACCTGCTACAACCCCAAAAGCGCCAACGTGGCATCGACTGAAAAATCGCCACTGTACGGCGAATACATAAAAGGACACGTCCACGACGAGAACGCATATTTCCTCGGCGGTGTGTCGGGGAATGCCGGAGTATTTTCCGATCTCGACGATATGATAAAATTTGCCGTAATGTGTTCTACACGCGGAGAGCTTCCCGGAGAAGCGTTCGGCACGGATAGCGGACGTTTTCTTTCACGCCGTATGTTCGACCTTGCCGTAACGGACTACACGCCCGGTCTTGACGAATCGCGCGGGCTTGGTTTTCAGCTCAAACAGCCGCTCCCCAATCTTTCCGCAAGCGGCGAGCTTATGAAACCGGGCAGCTACGGTCATAACGGATTTACCGGTACGTCGCTTTACGTCGATTCCGAAACGGGTATATGGGGCGTGCTGCTCACCAACGCCGTCCATTTCGGACGCGGCAACAGTCCGTTCTTCCGTATGAGACGCGCGTTTTACAATACGATAATTTCCGGTGTCGGACGATAAATGTTTCAAGTCTTTTCGTTTATACGATTGACAAAATATAACACATCGTGTATAATAAACTCGTACTTTTGTAAACAGAGGCATTTCATATATGGAAAATAACAGAAAAGGATGGCTGTATCTCCTGCCTGTCATAGTGTTCCTCGGTTTGTTTATGATATATCCGCTCGTGGATGTTTTCATCTATTCATTCCAGGAAGGCTATAATTCCGTTTCGCAGACGTATAACGGAGTGGGACTGTATAACTATTCCTATGTACTCAAAAGCCCGTATTTTCTGCGTGCGATCAAAAACACCTTCATACTCGTTGCGATAACGGTACCGCTTTCGACGCTGCTCGCTCTCTTTATCTCGCTTGCTTTAAGCTCCGTAAAAGCGGTGAAGAAACTGTTTCAGACCATATATTTTCTGCCGTACGTTACAAATACGCTTGCCGTGGGACTTGTGTTTATGATACTGTTCAAGCCGACGGCGTATTCGGACGGATTGATAAACATACTCATAAAACTGTTCGGCGGTGAAACGGTCGATTTCATCGGCGGGCCGTATTGGGCAAAGATGCTCGTATTGTGCGTATACACCGTGTGGGTAGTGCTTCCGTTCAAAATACTCATACTGACAAGCGCTCTTGCTTCCGTCAAGCAGGATTATTACAACGCGGCGCGTGTTGACGGCACGTCAAAGTTCAGGATCTTCACCCACATAACGCTCCCGATGATATCGCCTATGATATTCTACCTCGTAATAACCGGATTTATCGGCGCTTTCAAGGCGTACAGCGATTCCGTGGCGCTTTTCGGCACCGATCTGAATGCCGCCGAGATGAACACCATTGTCGGCTATGTTTACGATACGCTGTACGGTATGGGCGGCGGATATCCGTCTTACGCATCGGCTGCGGCGATAATTCTGTTTGCCATCGTGCTTACGATAACGTGCATAAACCTCATAGTAAGCAAAAAATATGTGTATTATTCGTGAGGTGACGTGACGTTATGATAAAACAGATCGACTATGAAAGAATTGAAAAAAGCGTTAGGGTAAGAAAAATAGTTTCAAAAACGCTTGTATATTTTCTTCTTTCACTTTGGGGACTCATCGTTTTGTTCCCATTTTATTGGATGATACTCACCTCGTTCAAGAGCCTCGGCGCGTACAGTGCCGAAAGCGTGCCGAAATTCATTACGCTGTCCCCGGTACTCGATAACTACCGTCTTGCGTTTTCCGCAGTACCGCTCGGAAGATATTTCTTCAACACTCTGATTTTCACGGTCGTTACGACTTTGCTTATGCTTGTCGTGATAACACTTGCGGCATTCGCGTTCGCACGTCTCAAATTCAAAGGCAGAGATTTTGTTTTCGCTCTGTTCCTTGCCTTGATGATGATTCCGAACGAGCTTGTTATTATCACCAATTTCTATACGATCACAAATATGGGGCTTCGCAACACCTATCTCGGGCTGATACTCCCGTCGGTAACGTCGGTGTTCTATATATATCTGTTAAAAGAAAACTTTGCGCAGATCCCCGATGAACTGTACTACGCCGCAAAGGTGGACGGTACATCCGATATGAAATATCTGCTCAAAGTAATGGTTCCGATATGTAAGCCCACAATGGTCACGATCGTCATTCTCAAAGTGATAGAGTGCTGGAACTCATACGTCTGGCCGCGCCTCATCACCGACGATCAGATGTATTATCTCGTTTCAAACGGTATTCAGGAAATACGTGAAAACGGCTTCGGACGTGAAAACGTCCCCGCAATGATGGCGGCAGTCGTCGTGATTTCCGTTCCGCTTATAATATTGTTCCTTATATTCCGTAATAAAATAATGGAAGGCGTTTCAAGAGGAGGCACAAAAGGATGAAAACATTGTACAAAGTATTCGCGCTCATTTTAATCACCGCATTATTCGTCCCCGTTTTTTCTTCCTGCCACGGTGCAGTGAAGATCGACGAATTTATCTGCCCGGATGAATTCGACACCACCAAGAATTACGAGATAACTTTTTGGGCAAAGAACGACACCAACGTCAATCAGCTCAATGTCTACAAAAAGGCCATCTCCGATTTCCAGGCGATTTACCCCAATATAACAGTCAAACTCATTTCTTATACGGATTACAACACGATCTATAACGACGTCATCACCAATATAAGAACCAAGACAACGCCCAACGTGTGCGTAACGTATCCCGACCACATCGCAACTTATATAACCGGTCAGAATACCGTCGTTCCGCTTGACGGACTTATGAAAAACGAAAAATACGGACTCGGCGGAAGCGAAGTGCTTTTCAAGTCTCCGTCCTTTGATTCGATAGTGCCCAAATTCCTTGCCGAATGTAAGCTGAACGGCGTTTATTACGCAGTTCCGTTTATGCGTTCCACCGAAGCCTGCTATATAAACAAGACTTACGTCGAAAAGCTCGGCTACACCGTACCCGATGTTCTCACCTGGGACTTTATCTGGGAAGTGTCCGAAGCGGCTCTCAAAAAGGGTGACGACGGCAAATTCCTTGTGAGCGGCAAGGACGTTCTCATTCCGTTCATCTATAAATCCACCGACAATATGGCGATACAGTATCTGTATCAGGCAGGCGCGAAGTATTCGGAATCGAACGGCAAGATACATATGTTCAATGACGAAAAGACCACGGCTTTCCTCAAAACGGTTGCCGAACACGCAAAGAGCGGCGCGTTTTCTACGTTCAAGATCAGCGGATATCCGGCAAACTATCTCAATGCCGGCAGAAGTATTTTCGCAATAGACTCCACCGCAGGCTCCACCTGGATGGGCTGCGACGCTCCGCTGCTCGATATCAGCGAAGACGAACTCGTTGAATTTGAAACGGTCGTAAGACCTGTTCCGCAGTTCGACACCTCGGACACCAAGATGATCTCCCAAGGCCCGTCTGTCTGTGTGTTCAACAAAGACGATCCCCAAGAGGTTCTTGCATCGTGGCTGTTCGTTCAGTATCTGCTCACGAATGACGTTCAGATAGGATATTCGCAGACTGAAGGTTATCTGCCCGTTACCACCGATGCGCAGAACGATCCCGCTTACGTCGATTACCTTAAAGGCATCGGCGACGACGCGGAGCTGCTTTACAAAGTCAAGCTCGACGCTGTCAATATGCTTAAAGATAATATCGACAACACCTTTGTGACACCGGTGTTCAACGGCTCCGCCTCACTCAGAAGCGCCGCTTCGCAGATCGTCGAAAACGTGACGAAATCCGCAAGACGCAAAGAGACTATCGACGACGCATTCATCCAAAAGACGTATACCGATGTTGCTCTGATGTATAACCTTGATACCAAAAAGTAAACTTTCAGCAATATAGATATATTTGCAAGGCAAAAGAAATTCAAAAAGGGCAAAAATACTATTGATTTATTGCAAGTAATAATATATAATGTTGTTGTTTCCAAAAAACTATAAAGGAGTAAAAAAAATGAAAAAGATCTTAGCTTTCGTTCTTATGCTTTCTCTCCTTTCCGTTTGCCTTATCGCTTGCGGAAACGAAGAAAACACCGACAATTCCAAACCCGAGGAATCCAAGGAAGAAGTCAAAGTTATGACTTACGCAGAATATATCGCTGCAGAAGCCGATGCAAAAGTCGTTGTTGAAGCCTACGTTCAGGATAAACAGGGCTGGTGGATGAAAGACGGTGTCGGAGTTGCCACCGTTTACACTCAGGACAGAGACGGCGCATACTTCTTCTACAATCTCCCCTGCTCCGAAGAAGACTATGCCAAACTTACTCAGGGCAAAAAGATCAGAGTTACCGGTTATAAAACTCTTTGGGACGGCGAAATCGAAATCACCGACGGCGTTCTCGAGATCCTCGACAACGGCGACACTTACGTTGCTCCCGCTTTTGACGTTACCGCTCTTCTCGGCACCGAAGACCTCTGCAAACACATCAACGAATTTGCTGCTTTCAAAGAAATGACCGTTGTAGCTTCCAAAGACGCTGACGGCAACGATGCTGCTTTCATCTATAACTGGGACGGCTCCGGCTCTCAGGGCGACGATGTTTACTTCACCGCTTCCATCGACGGCAAGACTCAGACCTTCGTTATCGAATCTTACCTCAGAGGCAAAGACACCGACGTTTACAAAGCAGCAGAAGCTCTTAAAGTGGGCGACAAGATCGACGTTGAAGCTTTCCTTTATTGGTATCAGAGCAACGCTCAGCCTCACGTTGTAAACATTACCGTTAAATAAAAAACTTATTTTATAAATTTAGAGGTAATTGAAATGAGAAAGAATTTAATGCTAAAAAAGACTATAAGCGCAATTCTTATAGCAGTTTTGATTACATCTTTATTGACTGTAAATGTTTTTGCTTTTACAATGGAAGTTAACGGTATTGAGATAGATACGGATGTAACTGTAAACGGCAATGAAACCGTCATTGTAATGAAGAATGTTGAGTTTCTTGGTGACGGTATGGTTCTTGTTTTTCAAGAAATCGCTCAATATGGATCAGATAATGGCGGCAAAGGCATTTCTGAACAGATTAAAACAAGATCGTATGAAATTTTGATTTACAAAGAAAATGTTCTCGCGCTCAATTATACTGTGACTGTAAACGGTGTTTACTATCAGGGAGACCATTATTCGGAGTTGACAAGTATTTCCGTAACAAACAATGGAGGAACAATGGCTTCGAACACATCCTATTATACATCAATAAACCAAAACAGAGGAAGCATTACATTTATAATTGATGAATCTGTAATCTATACAGAAGAGTATGTGATACTTTCAAACGGAAATATTCAGAAATTAGCCCTTCAGCGATCCGGAATATTGGTCAATATAAAAAATCCCGACTTTTCGGGATTTTTTTTTGCGCCTATTTTACGGCGGTTTCTTTTTTGACGCTCGGCATTTCTTCTATCTGCGTGTCGATCGTATGCGGTATCGTCTTCCATTCGACGTGCGAGAAAAGTGCAATCACCATTGCAAGACGTCCGAAAAGGTCGAACAGCGGAAACGTCAGCGAGTACCAGAGCTTTTTCCATATCGTAAGAGGGGGTATGTATTTGTTTTCTCTGATGAAAATATAAAGCGGAATGAGTGAATTGAGCGGATAGCTCTTCAGAAAAGAAAAAACGACCGCATAGACGTAAGACGCGACCTTTGCAAAATCGTTGTTGCCGTAAAGGATAACGATTATATTGCATAGCCAGACGATGATCTTGCGGAAAGAAATGAATATCGACCTCGGAAAACAGATGTGGAACATATCGTACGACATAAATCCGTCGTGAAAATTCTTTGACTTGAAGATGCTTTTGAAAAGCGGCAAGCCGCACACACGGAACGTCTGAAGATGACCTTTTGCCCAGCGTATGCGCTGTCTGAAAGCGATGCGAAGTGTTATGGGCTGCTCGTCATAGAAGACCGCCTTTTCGTTGTAGGTTATCGGACAGCCTTTTATGACCGCGTCTGCGGAAAGCATTCTGTCTTCGGTAAGGCAGGTGTAATTCCAGCCGTCTTTGAGCAGTTCGCTTGCAACGAGATATCCCGTGCCCTGTATGCGTGTGGCAAGGTCAAAAACGCTTCGCGCACGGTGCTGCGACAATATGGTTTTTATCCAATACAGACCGTAGGACGCGGATATCCAGTTGGAATCAAAGTTTTTGCTCGCCCTGTACGAGGTAATTATCTTTTCGCCGGTGTCGAAGGCTTCGTTCATTCTCGAAATGTAATCCGGTGCAAGCAGGTTGTCGGAATCGAAGATAAAGTATCCTTCAAACGACTGGATCGAGAAGTCTTTTTCTATCTGTCTGAACAGATATTGCAGCGCAAAGCCTTTCGTGGCGTGTTCGCGGTCGTTACGCTCGTAACAGACGCAGCCCTTGCTCCTTACGACGGACGCGGTGCCGTCGTCGCAGTTGTCGGCAACGACGAATACCGTCACAAGGTCAGACGGATAGTCCTGCGCTTTTATGCTGTCGATAAGGTTGCCTATGACGGCTTCTTCATTCCTTGCGGCGATGACGACGGCGTAGCGGTGTCTGTTTTCCGTTTTCGGAAAGACGCGCGTTTTGAAAACACCTATAACAAAGTACAGATATTTGAAAGAGCCGAGTATCAGCGCGGCAACGGAGCAATATTCGCATATTTTCAAAATAAAGTCAAAAACGCGCATCCGACAACTCCCGAAATTCAAAATTTGATATTTTATTATATCATCCTATGCGATTTTTGTCAATATAAGTCACGCGAAACATAGACGAACATAAAGCCGAAGAACGAAGCCTCCGCAATGCAGGCAAGATAATATTCTGCGGCTTTTTTTATCGCACAAGCGTAAAACAGGTCGTGTTTGAACGTCAGAACGAAGAACGCAAAAACCAAAGTCGCAACGGAAGCGATGATCGCCATAGCGAGAATTGAAATTCTGAAAGATTTTTTCATTATGTACCTCCGAAAAAAACAAGCCGTGCAGTTAAGACACGGCTTGATGTATGTTATATTCGTTTTTCAGTTGTCGAACACGGGATCTATAAATACGCCGCCGGCGCTCATACAGAACCCGAATGTGCTTTTCTCATTGTATTCGTTGATCCCCGACGTTCCTATGACTGCGCCTTTTACGACTTCGTCGCCGACGTTCCTTTCGATAGACGAAAGTCCGTAGTACCAGGTGCAGAGTCCGCAGCCGTGGTCTATGACGACGAGATTTCCGAGCGTGTCGCTTTCGCCTACATAAATGACTTTGCCGTCGGCTGACGCGCTTACGGAAGAATTTTCAGCTGTCTCGTATACATTTCCTATCGAATAGAAAATGTGGGTGTCGGTCGAGTTTTCAAGATTGGTGATGACCTTGGTGCCGAATCCCTGGATGAGACTTCCGGAATATGTGGGCTTCTTGAACGGAAGAATAGCATAGGCTTTGCTGCCGGAAAGGGAATCTATCTGCTTTTTCAATTCCTCGAATTTGAGCGACGCTGCGTCTCCGAGCGTTTTTTCAAACAGATCGTTCGTCATCGTCATTCTGAAAATGCTGCTTCTCGCAAGTCTCACTTCGCCGTTCAGCGTCAGTTCAAACGAGCCGCCGTTGTCGCCTATGGTGTATAAGATATCATAAGTTCCGGGAGCGTTCGTGTCGTCGATCGCAAGAACGGCGGTCTTGACGCCTTCGTTTTCGGAAAAATGCAGTTCGCCGAGAGAAAGCGGAGACGTGAGTATTACCTGCTCGTTGTCGTTGAGGTGTTTCACGTTCAAGGTGACGTTTCCGCCGATCGACGCTTTGGTATCCGAAACGGTAAGAACAGCCGGAATGTCATAGAGCAGATCGAACGAATAGACCGCGTTCCCGTGGCAGTTTGTGCTGCCGGTGCGTATCCATTCGGCTTCTATCGTAACGCGAAGCAGGGTATCGCCGGAGAATATCAGCGACGACAGATCGTTGACCGGTAAAAGCTGTCCGTTCGGATCGGTTATCGAAACGGTGAGATTATCGGGTTTTCTGCTGAAAGACAGCGAATTTACTCTGTCCGAATAGATGCTGTAATATCCGTTTTCTTCGACCGGGGAATCTTTGTACTCCGTATAAGTGCCGTCCTGCATCTTGTAAAACCAGCCGTAAGACGTTGGAGTCACAGCCTTTTCAAGCGCTCCGCTTGTTATCACAAGCTCCGGCAGGGAAGACGACTTGTAAAGAAACGCAAATGCCTGACGTGAAAGCATATTCTTTGCGTCTTCGTTGGCTATGAGGTGGAATTTTCCGTCGGGATCGGAGAACATACATCCCGTTTCGGAAAGTTCGGGATAAATGCGGTATTTAAGCACCGAATCTTCTCTGTCAAGATCGACTTCGACAACGTCGGCATCGCCGATATTGCGAAGCGGGGAAGACAGCTTGGACGAATTGAGGAAGATATCGGTATAAAATCCGATCTCGTCTTTGTCTTCCGAAGAAACGACATTCCCGTCCGGGGTGGTGATCTTTATGCTCTTTATTTCGTTCGGATCAAGCTTTTCGGTAGCGTATGTAAAAGCGAGATACGCTATCAGAAAAAGCGGAAGGCACAACAAGAAGCACAGAAACGCCTTTTTGCTTTTGCGTTTTTGATACATCGTTCTCAGATCCTTTATTTGAGATAGGTGTTGATAAGCTCAATGAGCGCGTCTTTGGACGGAGACATAACGAGATATACGTTGAGTCCTTCCTTGACTGCGCTTGCGGCTTTGGCTACTTCAAAGTTGTTCGCGTTGTAGTTTTCCTGCTCGTTCTTTACTCTGCCGATATAGCTTTCAAGAGCGGATTTGATCTTTGCGGCGTTTTCTTCGCTCGTTGCGGTGAAGAAAGCGATGGTCTCGACACCGGCGCTCTCGATGGGAATAAAGAATTTGCCGCCCGTGTAGAGGTCTTCGGTGATGCCGAGGTCATCGGCAAGACGGGAGGAATTGTATGAATACATTTCGCCTTCGGCATTGGAAGTGACGAGCTTTTCAAGCAGTTCATCGACAGAAATCGAAAGTACTTTTTCTTTTATCTGTTCGCCGTCGCAGGCAACAGAGAAGATACACAGAAGAACGAGAAGGGATGCGATGATTTTTTTCATTTGGTTTTACCTCCGGTTATTTTTTAAGAACGGGCATTTCAGTCGGGTTCTTGAAAGTGTTTGCTTTTTTCTGATAAGCGTAATTCCTGAGTACGCACATCCAGTTGCAGTACGCGGTCCTGCTGATATGACAGCCGCAGCCGCCGTCTTCGTTGTCGATACAGTAGTTATCGGCAAGCGCGCCGTCCGTTACGGTGCAGGACGCGATATCAATGAAGTCGATACCGTGAGTGTTGCAGTATTCGATCATTTTGTTGTTGAGTTTTCTGATGTTGTCGTTCGTGAGAGTCTTGTATTTTGAATCGAAATACGCGGTCTCGTAGGTATTGGAAAGGAATACTATGCGAACGTCCGGGGACTTTGCCTTTATCGAATCAAACAGCTTGGCGGTATAGTTCACGGTGCCGTCGATGCCGTAGAGCGCAAGCTCGTTGAGCGCCATACCGAGGACGTAGACCGTCTTGCAGCCGGAAGCGGCTACCGCGTCGGCGCAGGTCATCTTTTCGTTTTTGTAATACGGATGGAGCGAACTGTCGGAAACAGGCTCCGCATCGTGGCAGGCGGCGAAGCTGGCAGACGCAAAGAACTGCGATTTGCCGAGAAATTCGGGATAAGCCGAACGCATATAGTCGGTGTAATTCTTGAAATGGAGCATTACCGAATGACCGATGAAAATGGAATTGTCGAAATATGAGTCATACTCGGACGTTCCTATCGTCGAGGGCGTATATGCTCTGAGATCCTGATACGGTGCGTTGGGATCGGTGACTTCCTTGACAGGCCCTTCACTGACCTCCTCGCTTGACTCTTCGCTTATTTCTTCGCTGATCTCTTCACTGACCGGCTCCTCTGACGTTGGTTCCGATACAGGCTCGCCGCTTTCGTCAGGGGTGCTCGGTTGTTCTTTGCTGATCGGTTCTTCATCGCTGATCTCTTCCGAGATGTCGGAAACAACGGATTCTTCCGTTTGTTCAGAACTTTCGTTTTTTGAGGGAATTGATATTTCGGTTTCCGATTCGTCTGAAATCTCTCTTGAAGTAGACGAACTCGATTCCTCAATGGGAAGATCGACGCAGGAAACGATTGTGAGAAGAAGGACGAGAACAGTTAGAACTGCTGAGATGATTCTGAATTTCATATTGAATATACCTCTGTTATTACATAGACCATTTATCACGTCTACTATTATATATATCTTCTTGCGAACTGTCAATAGCAAAGAAGTTAATATTTTTTGAGGGAATAATTTTTTTTGATTTGAAAAAAATAACAACGGTGATAAATACGGATATCAATGAACTTAAAACCGATATAACAAACCGTTTTGCTTCGTGTTCGGACTTTATTATGCGCGAATTTGCCTTTGAAAATGCCGAAGGATTCGTTTGCGCGATAAGGGAGCTTGCCGACAAGAACTATATTGCGGAACGGATACTCAAACCGCTTTTTCTGTACGGCGATTTTTCGCACTTCGACGGCTTTGAAAACGTCATCACGGCTTCCGTGATAAAACAATGTGATAACATCGACGAAATATGCGCGTCGCTCTGTACCGGCAACGCTTTCGTGTCTCTCGATAACGGAAAACTTTACACAGTCGTCTGCTCTGCGGATTCGTATTTCGGACGTTCGTCCGGCAAATCCGAGACGGATATAACCACAAAAGGCCCGCAGGCGGGTTTTGTGGAAGACCTTGAAAAGAATATATGCCTGCTTCGCAGAATAATTCGCTCACCGGAACTGAAATGCGAAAATTTCACAAAAGGAAGCGTGAGCAACACGAGGATAGCGCTGCTTTACATCAAAGGCAGAGCGAGCGAAAAGGCAATAGCCGTTTCGAGAGAAAAGCTGAAAAGAATAACCGCGTCAGTGATAGTTGACAGCGGAAACGTGGAACAGCTTATAAGAGATAAAAAATACGGTTTCTTTCCGTCGTTCGGCTCGACAGAAAAGGTCGATAAGGCGGCAAGCCTGCTTGCAGCAGGAAGAGTGGCGATAATCTGCGACGGCTCGCCTTTCGTCGTTACGGCACCTTTCGTTTTCATCGAAGCCATCCAGTCTGCCGAGGACTACCTGCGTACTCCTTATTACGCCACGTTTATGAGGGCGTTGCGCTTTTTGTCGCTGCTCACGGCACTTTATCTGCCGTCGATATATCTCATTCTCGTTGAAAAACGAAAGGAACTTATGCCGGAGTCGATATATCATATAATCGAAGACCTCAGAAAAGACATTCCCGTGTCGCTCTTCGTCGAGCTTCTCGTGATGCTGATTATATTTGAAATGCTCCGCGAGGTCGGCATAAGGATGCCGCGTACCGTCGGCGACGCGGTCGGCATAGTCGGCTCCATTATCATCGGCGACGCCGCGACGAAAGCGGGGATAGCGTCCACCTCCGTGATACTCGTCATAGCGATATCGGCGGTGGCGAATTTCGTCGTGCCCGTGTATATGAACGCCACCGTACTGCTTCGGCTTATGTTTCTTATCGTGTCGGAGATCGCGGGCTTTGCCGGGCTTGTCACCGTTTCTTCTGCCGTTCTTTGCGGGCTTTGCGCCAAAGCGGAACTTGACGTACCCTATATGAGCCCGATTACCCCGTTCAGAAAACGCGGAATGGAGGATTTCATCCTCTCGATACCGCAGAAAGTACTCGGCAGAAAGGAAAAAATGTGATGTTTCTGCCTCTTCTGATCCTTTCATCCACGGCATCTTTCACATTCGGCAAAGACTGCCTTGTTCCGTTTTTGTGTTTTTTTATACTGTTCTGCATCCTTTACACGATAAGAAATACCGTCTTTGCCGATTACCTTACGGTGACGGTATATGTCGGTGCGATATACGCTTTTTCGATCCTTTTCGGCGTAAAAACGGGTGTTTTCCTTTGCCTTACGTCATTCGCATCGGCTCTTTTCGGCAGAAAAGGAATAATGCGTGCTTCGTCGGTGATATCCGCTCTCTCGTTTCTGTTCCTCGTACTCTGTCTTGTTTTCCGTGAAGAACCCGCCGTCTTCCACGGCAAAGTCCGTTACGTCACCGTCCTGCTTTCGGCGCTTTCTTGTGCAAAATGTACTTGCTGCGGCTTTTTCAAAACGCTCATCCCGCTTTTCTGCGGCTTTCTCATAGGCGTGATATTCGGGATATGCGGCGGTATTTTTGCCGAAATTTTCGCTTACGCGTCTTCGTTCTGCACGCTTTCGGCGTTGTTTTCGTCCCTTTCCGTGTTCAAGAAACAAGATGACGGCACATATAATGAAAACGGGTGAAAAGTATGGAAAGCATAATCAAAGGCACAAAAGTCATAAAAAACGAATATAAGGACGAAAACGGCATCCTGCTTGCAAAATCGAATATCACTTTTCCCGAAATGACAAAAGAGTTCGATTCCGTGTCGGCTCTTTATTCCGACGTCGCCGATAATTTTGAAAAGTATATAAAGCGTGTGATCGTCAAAAAAGCGTCGGCAAAAGCGAAAAATGAGTCTTTCGTACCGTTCGGCTGCGTGCTGAAATACGTCAATACGTTTGAAGACGAAAGATATCTTTCGATCATCCTTGATTCTCACACGTTCGACGGAAAGCGCAAAAGCGTGACGGTGAGACTGTCGCAGGTCTGGTCAAAGGACGACAAAAGGATTATGTGCTTCCGCGATTTTTATAAGAGAAGCGACCGCGACAGACTCGTATCGTTTTTCACGGAAGAAGCGCTGAAAAGACAAAGCGAAGGAACTGCCGAATATAAGGACAATATCGAACCACTCATAATATCGAAAACCGATTTTTCGCGGTTTTATCTTGTAAAAGACGGAATAGCATTTTACTTTGCGCCGCACGAAATATCTGAAAACGATTATCCCGACGTATTTACCGACAAAAGGGAAATAAACTGAAAAAAATGAAAACAGATACTTTACTTTTTGCTTCGTTCGGTTTATAATGAGAGAAACAAAACGAAAGGAAAGTGACTCTGTATGAAACAATTCAATATAGCCATCCTCGGTCAGGGAAGAAGCGGCAGAGACATCCACGGTCTGCACCTCAAAACCGATACCGAAAGATTCAAGGTCGTTGCCGTAGTCGATCCCATCAAGGAACGCCGCGAAAGAGCCGCAGTTGAATACGGCTGCGACGTTTACGATGATTACAAACAGCTTTTCGGCAGAAAAGACATTGATCTTGTAGTCAACTCCACACCGAGTTATCTCCATTACGACATTACGAAGGATCTGTTTGAGCATGGCTTCAACGTCCTTACCGAAAAACCGTTCGTCCCGACAGTCGAGCAGTTCGACATCCTCAAAGCGACCGCCGAAAAGAACGGCTGCAAGATGCTCATATTCCAGCAGTCCCGCTTTGCCGCGTATTTCCTCAAAGTCAAAGAAATAATCGCAAGCGGAGTCCTCGGCAGACTCAATCAGATCAGCATTCAGTTCAACGGCTACGCAAGACGCTGGGACTGGCAGTGCCTCCTTGCGAACAACGGCGGCGCACTTGCCAACACCGGCCCTCATCCTCTTGACCAGGCACTCAATCTTCTTGATATGTACGACGGTATGCCGAACGTATTCTGCAAGATGGACAACCTCAACGTGTTCGGCGACGCCGAAGACTACTGCAAGCTCATCCTTACCGCTCCAGGAAAACCGCTTATCGACCTCGAGATCTCGTCTTCCGACGCTTATCCGCTCTATACCTATAAGATCCAGGGCTCCAACGGTACGCTCAAAGGCTCTATGTCGCATATAGACTGGAAGTATTTCAAGACCGAAGAAGCACCCGAACAGCATAACGTCGTCGGCGCGTATTATACGACGCCCGAAAAGCTCCCCGCATACTGCGGCGAAAAGCTCAAATGGTATGAGGAAAGCTGGGACGGCGATCCGCAGGCTCCGTTCATCGCTGCCGTAAGGATCTACTACGATATGATCTACCGTTTGCTTGACGAAGGCATACCTCACGAGGTACGTCCCGAGCAGGTACGTCAGCAGATAGCCGTTACCCGCGAAGCTCACAGACAGAATCCCGATTTCGACTACACCTTCACTTTCAAAAAATGAAGTCAAAAGTAAAGACAGAATTAAAAGATTATTTTCTCGTTACCGTCGGCACTCTGATGCTGACGGGCGGCGTTTACTTTTTCAAATTCCCCAACAATTTCACCACCGGCGGCGTGAGCGGTCTTTCGCTGATATTCGGTGACCTTATTCCGGGACTGTCTCCCGGGACTTTCGTCCTGATACTCAACGTTCTGCTGCTCATCCTCGGCTTTGCCTTCGTCGGCAATTCGTTCGGCGTAAAAACGGTCTATTCGAGCCTGCTGTTTTCGGTGGGGACGGTCGTCCTTGAAAATATCGTCCCGATGGAAACTCCGTTCACGAACGAGCCGTTCCTTGAACTGCTGTACGCAATGCTGCTTTCGGCGCTCGGCTCGTCGCTTATCTTCAACGCGGGCGCATCGTCGGGCGGCACCGATATCACGGCGATGATACTGCGAAAGTATACCGACATTGATATCGGCAAATCACTGCTCGTCTGCGATGCCGTGATAACCGCGTCGTCGTTCTGGGTATTCGGTGTCAAAACGGGTATGTATTCGCTTATGGGGCTTATAATAAAGACCACGGCGATAGATATGTTCATTGAAAACCTCAATCTCTGCAAGCTCTTTATCATCGTGACTTCCGAAAGCGAAAAGATCAGCGACTACATTATGAACGTGATGCACCACGGCGTGACCGTATCGGACGCCGAGGGCGCGTTTACGCATACGCCGAAAAAGCTCGTAATGGTCGCCTGCCGCAGAGGTGAAGCACTCGGACTCAAAAGAAAAGTGAAAGAGATCGATCCAAGCGCGTTCACGTTCATTACAAATACGAGCGAGATCATCGGCAAGGGATTCAGGCAATGAAAACAAATGTGAAAAAAATTGCGCTGCTTTTATGCTTGTCTTTATGCGTACCTTTCTTTGCATTTACCGTTTTCGGAGCCGCTGAAGATACGAACGATCCGGACACGCTGTTCATTCAGGGAAATTGGTATAAGGAAAGTCATCTTGAAACGGATATTTCGGGGGCTTGTTGGTCTTGGGACGCACAAAGCAAAACGATAACGCTTGACGGCATCACCTGCCCGCAGATAATCTACTGCGGCGGCGACGTTACGATCAACTGCGTCGGCGAAAATAGCGTTTTATCCGATACAAAAGATAATCTGATATCAGCGGAAGGGAATCTGACCGTCACGGGGAGCGGAAGCCTTAAGGTCGTTTCTGCAAATGCCGGGTCATACAGCGCGGTGAGATCAAAGAGCGGCAGCGTCGTCATTTCGCTTGACGGCACGTTCGACGTAAGCAGCACGAACGGCTGCTGCATAGGAGCAACGAACGGTGGCGTTTCGTTTGCGGGTAAAGGAGAAGTCAAGCTGAAAGCCAAAGGTGCGGATTACAACTGCGTTTACGCCGGAGGCGACGTCGTTATCGGCGGCAGCGGAGATTTTACGGCAGTTTCGGATGACGTTTGTATATGGCTTCACGGTTCTTCATACGGGCTGAAACTCGAAGGAAGCGCCGGATGTATCACGCTCGAAGCGGGAGACGGATTCAGAGCCGTCAACCGTACCGTAGGCGGCAGCAGGCTTGACGATTATACCGCGGAGGGAAGTCCGTCTTCTTCGTCCGTCAGATACACTTTGAAGCCTGCGCACACTTGCATACGAGGCGATTTCAACGACGACGGAGAAGTGAACACCGCTGACGCGATATATCTGCTGCGCCACACTATGCGGCAAAGCAAATATCCCGTTTCGCAGAACGGCGACGTGAACGGCGATGGCGTGTGCAATTCTTCCGATGCCATCTATCTGCTCCGCTATACTATGCGCCCGGGCAAATATCCGCTTGCCGGGAACGCGGGATAAGGTACGACGACTAATTGAAAATCAAAAAATCCTCCTTTATCTGCGGGCAAACAAAGAGGCAGTTTGAAAATAATTTTATGGTAGTTAAAAATTCAAACTTTTTAACTGCCTCTTTTTTTGGCTATTTGCAACAACTCACTTTCTTCTGAAATTATATTAAGGTTTTTCTTAAAAATAAGTATGACAAAATGACCTTTTCTGCCGATTTTTTTGGAGTTCGGAAAAGGTCCGGCATTTTTTGTGAATTTTTCCGTAACAAAAGTTTGAAATCAAGCAATTTTCAGGATTTTTAATATTTACAAAGCGGATATAAATATGCTAAAATAAATATATATATGTTTTTATGGGATTGGGTAACTATGACCATTTTTGAAGATTTTTCAAAAAAATTTCAAAAAGTTGTATACCTTTTTCCATTTTGTTCGTATAAAGGTATGAAAGAACAAAAAAGGCGGGATGAACTATGACTTGATATCAATTATTTACACGGTTATGTATTACATAATCACAATTATGTTGTAAAAACGAAAGCGAAAATATAAAGGAGCGATTTGAACATGAAAAAATTCGCAAGTTTACTTTTGGCGGTCATTATGGTCGCAAGCATAATCCCGTTTGCGGCGATTCCTGCCGCTGCGGAAGAAGAAGCGCAACCGACATTCTACGAATTCCTCGACGTCGGTGCAGGTGCCTATATCGACACGGGAATAAAGCCAAATGAGAATACCCGTGTTGTTATGGATGTTATGGTCATGGGCAAAGTCGAATATTGGTTCGGCGTATGGGATATTGATTATTGTCATTCGGCTTTTGCATTAGGGAACGACAGTGACGGCATCTATTCCGGCTATTACAACGAGGGCGGTACCGACGGCAGCGTCGTATCGGACGGTCGCCATACAGTCGAGCTTGATAAAGGAGTTGTCAAGGTCGATAATTCCGTCATCTTAAAGCACGGTCGGATACCGTTTACCTTGAACAATACCCTGTATCTTTTTGCACAGAACCGCAACGGACAAGTCGGTCTGCGCGGCAATGAACAGACCGGCATCCGTTTTTATTCCTGCCAGATCTATGAGGGCGACGATCTCGTCCGTGATTTCGTTCCCGCAAAGCTGGGAGACGAGGTCGGCGTTTACGATCGGCAGAGCAAAGATTTCTTCAAAAAGCAGGGCAGCGCGTCTATGACCGCCGTCGGCCGGATTGTTTTTGCCGAAAGCGGTTTGACGGAATATCATTGGTTTGATGTCGAAGCGGGCGCGTATATTGACACC
>JAZUKE010000134.1:0-10275 GCA_045643125.1 Eubacteriales bacterium | reverse complement strand
GAAATGCTCTGCGGAGCGTTGAGGGATTTATTTCATTTCACATTGCGAAGCAATATTTCACAATGGCGTAAGCCATTATTTCACATTTGCCGTACGGCAAATATTTCACTTTACATACCGACTGAATAGAAAAACAGGCTGGTTTTAACCGTCAGCCTGTTTCATTTTTATCAAGTGCGCACTTACTCACCACATTCTGTGGCGGTTATTTCATAAAACTGTCCTTAAGAACAAGTCTCCTTTGCCTGCATTCTTTTTTTGATTTGTTTGTTGTTTCTATTTGCGTATTTTGAAAAAAAGATTGACAAAATACGCAAAGATATAGTAAAATGAATCACCGAAATAAAATAAGGAGATTTATTATGAAAAAGACGTTGTCACTTATTATGTGCCTTGTTCTTCTCGTGTCCGCTCTTTTGGTGAGCTGTGCGGAAAACGGCGGCGATGAGAGCAAAGCGGAAGAGCAAAGCAAAGCAGGCGATGAATCAAAAGCCGAAACAAGTGCGGAAGAATCAAGATCCGATACTTCCGAAGATCCTTACCGCGATTCAACGGGCAAGTACGTCAAAAAGGATATGGCGGAATTTGATCCGGATTGGAGCGACTACAAGGAATTCAGGGTGATGGTTTACAGCAACGAAGTCCAAAGCACATATTTTTCCGAAGAGATCGAATCGCTCTACGAGACCACCGATGACAAGATAATCGAAGCAGTCGATACCAGAAACCAGGAGATCCTCGACAAATACGGCATCGAAGTCAAAGCGGTCGCTGTCGGAGACGTCACCGCCGAACTCAGAACGCTTATGGCGGCTGCCACCGACACTTTCGACGCGGCTATGCCGTTTATGACCGGCTGCGCGACCTTCGCACAGAACGGCGACCTTTACGACCTCACACAGTTTGACAAGTACATAGACCTCCGCGCTCCGTGGTGGAATCAGAACGCAAACGCATCTCTTTCCATTGCGGGCAGGATCTTCTTCACTACCGGCGACCTTTCCATTATGCAGAATATCGTGTCAAGCGGTATCGCGTTCAACAAAGAACTTATGTCGCAGGCTTATCCCGATATCAATATGTACGAGCTTGTCAAGGAAGGCAAATGGACTATCGACAAGTTCTATGAAATGTGCAAAGGCTTTACCCGTCAGGGCGACGACAACGAAAAGATGGACGAAAACGATATCTGGGGCTCTATGGGTGCAAGCGACAGCCTCTATTTCGCTTCCGGTGAAACGATCTGCGGCAAGGACGCCGACGACCTTCCCATCGTTATGATCGGCAAGAACAATCAGCGTTCCATCGACGTTGCACAGAAGGTCATCACCTACCTCAATGAGAAAGGCACTTGGTGCGTGAACGTAGAGGATTTCACCGACAGAAACGACGTCTGGGGCAGAACGGTCAAGATCTTCGGCGAAGGTCAGGCGCTGTTCGATTCCTTCGCGTTCTCCGCACTCAAAAAGTTCAGAGCTTACCCCGTCGTTTACGGCATCGTTCCGCTTCCCAAATACAACGAGGAACAGGATACTTACTTCTCCAGATGCTCCGCGAACTCCGCATACGGTATCTGCATTCCCAAATGCGTCAAGGACGAAGAATTTTCGGCATTTATGATCGAAGCTCTTGCTATCGGCGGCAAGAATTATCTGACTCCCGCTTATAAGACCGCCGTCCTCAAGGGCAAGGACGCCAACACCGAAGAAGACGAAGAAATGCTTGGCATCATCTTCGATAATATCATTTACGATCCGGCTCTTGTATATCAGTTCGGCAATATCAATAAAATAATAACCAATTCCAAGCCGGACACCCTTATTTCCAACCTCGACAGCCTTATTCCGAGCGTGGAAGCGGCGATAGAGGATATAGTGATCAAGTACGAATCTATCGACTGATAGAAAAAATACATACAAAATGCAGACCGTGAAGGTCTGCATTTTGTATGTAAGAAAGTATAAATAAAATTAAAGATCAAAGGGAATCGTCGTCGGCGATCATTCTCGCGCAGATGATGTCAAGGTTGCCGTTTCTTATTCTCAGCTCGTCAAGAAGTTCTTTTTCTTTGGACGGATCCTTGAGCGTAAGTCTGTACTGCAGGCGAAAAAGGGAGCCCATATTAGTCGTTCTGACCTTGAGAAGCTCGCATTTATCGGTGTATTTTTCAAATATATCGTCGAAAACCTCGGTATAATTGAGGGATTCGGGGATCGTTATGCGGAGCGCGCGCTCCTTGTCACCGGCTTCGCCGAATTTGGTAATGGTGAGAAGAATGAGGACGGCGATCATTATGACCGTGAATATCACCGCGATCCCTATGTAGCCCGTACCGCAGGCGACACCGATCGCCGTCGAAAGGAAGAGATAGCAAAGTTCTCTTGCCGAGCCCTGCGCCGAACGGAAGCGGATAAGGCTGAAAGCGCCGGCAACGCCGAGACCTACGCCGATATTGCCGCTGACGAACATAATAAGCAGCATAGCAATGGCGGGGATGACCGCAAGAGCCGCGACGAAAGTTTTGGTGTAGGTGTTCCTGAACATATAAGTCAGCGCCGTTGCAACGCCGAGAACGAGTGCTGCCGCAAGGCAGACGAAGAAATATACCTTTATATCGGAATCGTATTTTATTATGGTATCGAAAATGAATGACATTTTTATATAACTCCTTCAGCAATTTGTTCTGCAAGCAGCTGATTGTAAGCCGTGCCGAATTTTGAAAACGTGGTAGGGAAGATGCGGCATTCGTCAAGCGCTTTTGAAAGCCACAGCGGCATCGAGCCGAGTATCTTCAGCTCCATAAGGCGCGTACCGTTTTCGAGCAGCGGAACGCCGTATATGCCCTTGTCGAGACGCAGGTCATCCGTGCGGTAGGTGATCTCGCTGTCAAAGGTTATCCGCGACGCAGTTCCGTCGGTGCTTATGTATGAAAGACGGTGGTATGAAATGAACATCGCGGGGTGTATGCCTTTGTAATAGTCCATAAAATATTCTATCTCGCGGACTATCTGCGTTCTTTCGGGAGGCGACTTGCCTTCGTTCAGAAACTCGACGGCGGCTTTGTAGGGGAGCATTATGCGCCTTTTGTATACGACGCCTTTGAATTTCTTTTTCAGTTCAACGAAAACTTTTGTGTCGTCTTTCGGGAGAGCGTAGGCACGAAGCCGCAGCTTTTCTTTGTATATCGGCTTTCCCGCCGAATCGCGCACTATTCTGTCGTCGTCGGTGTCGTAGTATATGTTATAAATATACGAATCGGGGTATTCATCCGGCACGCAATATTCCGAAATACATTTCCTGAGCCCGTCATACTGACTGTCGGTGATGATGTACTTCTTTTCTATTCTTTCAAATATGCTTCCGCCCAATCGACCTCACCTCGCTATGGCGATAATTATAAACGAAACGGCTTAAATGCGCCTTAAACGAAAAATAACGTGTGTACGTTGCATACACACGTTAATTATACGGATTTTTACGGATTTGTCAACAAATTTTGCGTAATTTGTCGTTATCCGATGACGATGACTCTGATAACGCCTTCGATCTTCTTTACGTCGTCAACGATATCTTCGGTTATTTCGGAATCGGCGTCGATGATTGTTGCGGCGTAATTGCCCTTGGAACGGTTGGACATAGCGTCGATGTTCACTTTGTCGCCGCCGAGAACTGCGGAAATGTTTGCGAGCATTGACGGAATGTTCTTGTGAAGAACGACCATTCTGTATTCGGTGCTTCTGGGCTGAGAAATGGAAGGATAGTTCACGCTGTTGGTGATGTTGCCGTTTTCGATATAGTCGATAAGTTCGTCGGCAGCCATCTTGGCGCAGTTTTCTTCGGATTCGGGAGTGGATGCGCCGAGGTGAGGGATGCAGACGGTGTTCTTGTAACCGAGTATCTCGTCATTCGGGAAATCGGTGACGTAAGATGCGACTTTGCCGGAATCAAGAGCGGCTTTGAGGTCGTCGTTGTTCACGAGGTCACCTCTGGCAAGGTTGATGATGCGGACGCCGTCTTTCATTTTTGCGATCGTTTCGGCGTTTATCATACCGCGCGTTTCGTTTGTGGACGGAACGTGGATGGTGACGTAATCGGAGGAAGCGTAAACTTCATCGTAGGTGTTGGCTTTTTTGACGGTTTTGTTGAGTCCCCATGCGGCGTTTACGGTGATATACGGGTCGCAGCCGATGACCGACATTCCGAGAACGTCAGCCGTGTTTGCAACCATTCCGCCGATAGCGCCGAGACCGATGACACCGAGTGTCTTGCCGAGGATCTCGGGACCTACGAAAGCGGACTTGCCTTTTTCGACCTGCTTTGCAACGTCGCCCGTGCCGATAAGCGTTTTTGCCCATTCGATGCCGCCTGCGATATTGCGGGAAGCAAGGAGAAGCGCCGCAATGGCAAGTTCTTTCACGCCGTTGGCGTTTGCACCGGGAGTGTTGAATACGACGATACCTTCATCGGCGCATTTGTCGATGGGGATATTGTTGACGCCGGCACCGGCTCTGGCTATCGCTTTGAGGGATGCGGGGAATTCAACTTCGTGAAGCGCCGCGGAGCGGACGAGCACGCCGGTGTAGTCGGCAAGATCTTCGCCGAGAACGTATTTTTCTTTATCGAATTTGTCAAGACCTATTTTGTCGATTTTATTGAACAGTTTTATGTTTGTCATTATGCGTTTTTCCCTTCAAAATCTTTCATAAATTCAACGAGCTTTTCAACGCCTTCGATCGGCATAGCGTTGTAGATGGAAGCTCTCATACCGCCTACGGAACGGTGACCTTTTACGTTGAGAAGTCCGTTTGCCGTTGCTTCGGAGCAGAACTTCTTGTCGAGGTCGGCGTCTCCGGTGACGAAGCAGACGTTCATAAGCGAACGGAATTCCTTTTCAGCCGTCGGCTTGAAGAGCTTGGAGGAATCGAGATAGTCGTAAAGGATGGCGGCTTTGCGTTCGTTGATCTTCTTCATTTCTTCAAGACCGCCGAGTCCGAGGAGCCATTTATATACGAGACCTGCAACGTAGATCGCATAGCAGGGAGGTGTGTTGTACATAGAATCGTTTTCCGCCTGAGTCTTCCAGTCGAGCATAACGGGCGTATCGGGACGTGCCGCGCCAAGCAGATCTTCGCGTACCACGACGACGGTAAGCCCTGCGGGAGCCATATTCTTCTGTGCGCCGGCATAGATCACGCCGAACTTGGAAACGTCGATAGGCTGCGACATAATGAACGAAGACATATCGGCGACAAGGGGAATATCGCCCGTTTCGGGGATGTAATTGTAGGTAGTGCCGAAGATCGTGTTGTTATAGCATATATGAACGTAGTCCGCATCGGGAGAAAATTCGGTCACATAGGGAACGTAGGTGAAATTCTTGTCCTTGGATGTTGCGAGAACGGTGACTTTGCCGTATTTTTCGGCTTCCTTTGCCGCTTTGCCGGAGAACTGTCCGCTTACGATGTAATCGGCTTTGCCGGTCTTCATAAGGTTGAGGGGGACAGCCGAGAACTGCGTGGTGGCGCCGCCCTGAAGGAACAGGACTTTGTAGTTATCGGGAACGCCGAGGAGCTTTCTGAAATTTGCTTCGGTCTCTTTAATAATGGCATCGTAAACTGATGATCGGTGACTCATCTCCATTACCGACATTCCGGAGCCGTTGAAATCAGTCATTTCTTTTGCCGCGATCTCAAGAACGGGAAGCGGAAGCATGGAAGGACCTGCCGAAAAATTGAATACTCTGCTCATTGTTAAAACCTCTTTTAGAATTATTTTTTATACTCACAATAAGTATATGCGATACTATACTACAAACCGATCATTTAGTCAAGTCATTTTGCAACATTTGTTTACCGAAAATCGAAAAAACGGAAAAATCCACAACAAAAGTATCGCATTTTGCCTTTTATCTTGACAAATTTGCGATAAGCATATATAATTATTGCAAAGTGTATATGAAAATTTATTGAAAGGGTGTTCTTTAATGGGGCAGAAAAAGATCGGTTTCGGTATAATCGGCTGCGGAATGATATCGGATTTTCACATAAACGCGATAGAGGAACTGAAGGACAAAGCAAAAATCATCGGTATCACCGATACGGTGGCTTCGTCTGCGGAGAGGATGTCGCTGCGTCACGGCGGGCTGCGTATCTTTTCTTCCGTTGACGAAATGCTTGAAAACAAAGAGGTGAACGCCGTCTGTATATGCACGCCGAGCGGATATCACGCGGAAAATATCGTCAAAGCCGCGAAAAAAGGCAAAAATATCGTTGTGGAAAAGCCGCTTGCGATCACCAAGGAGCAGCTCGACGAGGTCATCGCCGTCTGCGAAGAAAACAAGACGGTGCTTGAGGTGATATCGCAGCTCCGCTTTTCAAAGGATATCAGAAAAGCCAAGCTGACGCTTGACAGCGGCGAACTCGGCAAACTCGTTTGTGCCGATATGTATATGAAATATTACCGTTCGCAGGAATACTACGATTCCGGCTCGTGGAGAGGGACGAAGAAGCTCGACGGCGGCGGAGCGCTTATGAATCAGGGCATACACGGTGTCGATCTGCTCCAATATCTTGCGGGCGACATAAAATCGGTCTTTGCCTATTCAGGCACGCTTGCGCGTAATATCGAGGTCGAAGACACGCTCTGCGCGGCAGTTGAATTTGAATCGGGCGCTCTCGGCGTCATACAGGCGACGACTTCGGTGTACCCCGGATATCCGCGACGCATCGAACTCAACGGCTCCTGCGGAAGCATAACGATAGAGGAAACGTCCATTACAAAAATGGATATCGACGGCAGCACGTCGGAAGACCTGACCTTCCGTTCCCCGATAAGGAGCGGCTCTTCGACGGCTATGAATATCGCGAACGACTATCACACGCTTCAGATATCCGATTTCATTGATTCGGTAAGAGAAAAGAAAACTCCCTTCGTTGACGTGAACGAAGGCAGAAAAGCCGTCGATGCCGTCCTTGCCATATACAAATCCGCACGCGAAGGCAGAAAAGTTTATCTTGAAGAGATGAATCCGAAGCCGAATAAAAGTTTTTGTTAGTAAATTTGCTTTCTTTGACGCCGTACACTTGACAAGACGCAAAACCGGGTGTATAATGAAAGTGTACAAAGAATAAAACATATATACGAGGGTTGTTCGGTAGGCATCCCTCGTTTATTATTGAAAACCGCATCCTTTTCCGTAATTTTCACGGAATCGGACGCGGTTTTCGCGTATCAAGGTCTTTGTATAATAAAATATAAGGAGAATTATATGATGAATTTTCTTTACGAACGGAGGCGATCGACGGAAAATGATCGTTAAAAGTGAAATTGCTCTTGATTTCGGCAGAAAGGGAAGCGAAAAAGTCTACGCCAAGCAGGGCGACGCCGATACCCGCGTTGTGGTCATTCACCCGGTTTTCCGCGGTGAGGCATTGAAGCTGAAAAGCGGCATCACGGCGCGCGTGCTGATCACCAAGCCGGACGGGCATACCGTTTTCAACGATGCGGAGATCGAAGACAACGATATCGTCATCGTTCTTACGTCACAATGTCTTGCGTGCGACGGAAATGCCGTTGCGGAAGTGTCGCTTTACGAAGGAGAAAGGGTGCTGACGTCAACTTCGTTTGAAATAAACATCGAGCGTCTCGTTTTTGACGAGAACGAAGTCGAAAGCTCGGACGAATACGGCGCACTCGTCGCCATTATCGCGGAAGCGGAAGAGGCGACAGGCGAAGCTCTGCTTGCGGCGGACAACGCAAACGCCGCAGTTGAAAGAGCCGATGAAGCGTCGCAGAAGATCAACGGTATGACGGTAGAAGCCGAAACGCTTGATCCGGACGAAGAAGCCACCGTACACAAAAGGCTCATCGACGGCGCTTATGCTCTCGAATTCGGCATACCGAAAGGCGAAAAAGGAGAAAAAGGCGATTTCTATTTCGCGTCATTCAACGTGGACGCATCCACGGGAAAACTGTATATCAACACGGAACACGATCTGCACGGCATTGACTTTGCGCTCGTGAACGGATATTTGGAGGTAATTATATGAGTACACCGACTCTTATCGGTAAAGTTTCCGCAACGCCGAAAGGCGTATGGAGCGGAGAAAATGAGTATGAAATACTCGATATCGTAACGCACGAAGGCAACGGATACATTTCGCTTCAGGACGTTCCCGCCGGAACGCAGATAACGAATACGTCGTATTGGCTCAAATTCTGCGAAAAAGGCGAAAAGGGCGACGGAGGCGAGATAATTTCGGCTTCCGCAAGCATAGATTCCACTTACGGTACGCCGACGGTTTCCGTCTTTCTCGGCGGTACGGCACACGAAAGAAGAATAGGCTTTGAGTTTTCGCACCTGCGCGGCAACGGTATCGTCAGCGTCGAAAAAACGTCAACGTCCGGCAGCGTAGACACATATACGATAACCTACAACAACGGAGACACTTCGACCTTTACCGTCACGAACGGATCGGTCACCTCCGTCAACGGTGAAACGGGTGATGTCACCGGCGTTGCCGAAACTGACGGTCATTATCCCGAGCTTACTTCCGGCAGTGCCGAGCAGCTGCTTTCAACACAGTGTCTTAACGACAAAGTACCGTATCTGTACCGCACGTCCGGCGGAAGCGTCAATACGGGCGACCGCAAATCCGAAAGCATCGTCGGCGGAAGCATCATCTGGAACCAGCTTGTTGACGATGACACGGCTTCTGTTACACTTGCGGACGGTCATAAGTATTACGCGGCCATAAACAGCGTAACGACTATTATAGCCGGTGATGGTTCGAGTGCTTCTGTTTCAGCCGGCGACACCGTAACAGACCTCACGGTAATGTTCGGCGCAGCTATTGCGGATCATGCCTACTCTCTCGAACAAAGCCATACCGGCGACGGAGCCGAATGGCTGTTCCCGTTCTTTGAATATGCCGATATGTCGTACAATGCCGGAACGATCCTCTCGGTAAAGGCTTTGTATCACGAAACGACGGGCTTCAACCAGTGGGACGAACAATGGGAAGAGGGCATTTGGAATGATTCCGACGGAACAAAGGCGACCGGCGCACGCAAATTCCGCTCCAAGAACGGCATACCGGTCATCCCCGGAGCCACATATTATTACAAGGCATCGCCGAATTGGACGGGTACCTCGATCAAAACGCTGTTCTACGGCAAAGATCAGCATTACCTCGGTCAGTCTGCCGTAAAAACCGTCAACGCCGGCACGACGTTCGTGATCCCCGACAACGCCTATTATATGGCGTTTTGCAGCAGCAGCGTAGTCGTCGCCACCGGAGGCATCGTGACGTACAACAACGATATCTGCATAAATCTTTCGGGATACCGCAACGGCGAATACGAGCCGTACGCAAGACACCTTTATGCGCTCGACACCGGTATTGAGCTTCACGGCATCCCGAAGCTCGACGCAGACAGCAAGCTGTATTATGACGGCGACGTTTATTCGGGCGACGGCAAAGTGAAAAGAAGATACGGCATAGTGGATCTCGGCACACTGGAATGGACAAGGGCGACTGCCGGGGGCACACATTTTTATTCAACCTCGGTGCGTACCGTCATCAAACGTCCGAAGACGGATGAAATAACCATAGTATGTACCAAGTATAAGCCAATGGCCAACTCTACGTGGAGGGACACCGATAAAGTGATAACACTGTGGCCAAATCACATAGAGGGAAACATAATCATAAAAGATACCGCGCTGAACAGCCTTACCGCGGAGCAGTTCGCTTCGGCGATGTCCGGTGTGTACTTTGTATATGAGCTTGCACAAAGCGTTACGGAGTCGGTTTATCCGTTCGCCGATACGCAGACTGTCGATGAATTCGGCACCGAAAGATACATTGACATCCGCAGTGTACCCGTCCCCGTGGGACACGATACGGATTATCACGTAAATCTGCGCGACAAGCTCCAGCGTCTTCCTGATATGCCGGAAACGGAGGGATTCTGCCTCGTGCAGTATTCATCGCGTAAGTCTTCGTTCATCCCGATAAGCGGAAACCTTGACACGGACGGCAGTTACGATCTCGTCTGCACCGTGACCGACGGCGTTCCCGCGTTTTCGTGGGTGGCACGGACGTAAAAGACAATTAAATAAAGCACCTGTTTGGTTCGGCGCGTGTTGATAGGGATGTTTTTTGAAGCATTTTCATCACGCGCCGAAAACGAAATAAATCCCTGCCGGGATTTGTGAAATATCCTGCGGATGTGAAATACGCCTGCGGCGTGTGAAATGCCTGCGGGCGTGAA
>JAZUKE010000133.1:0-17227 GCA_045643125.1 Eubacteriales bacterium | reverse complement strand
CCCTATGAAGCGTGCCTTCGGCACACGAAAAGAAAAAGTGCGCTTCATTGACAGGACTTTGCATTAAAAGGGATTTTTGCTATGAAATGTAACTAAACGAGGGTTTTATGCTCTCGTTTTTGTTTTCACGAAAAAAATACTTGCCAACGATATAATGTTATGATATAATAATCTGTAAAATTGTTTACGGAGGAATGAATATGAGCGTTAAAATTCTTCACTGCGCCGATCTTCACCTTGATTCGCCTTTTTCGCTGTCAAGCCCGTCGCAGGCGGAAACGCGCAAAATTGAACTGCGGTCTGCGTTTACGTCCGCAATAATGGTGGCTAAACAGGAAAAAGTCGATATTTTCATCATATCGGGCGATATGTTCGATTCCCAGTACGTCACGCGTGACACGGTCGAGCTTGTGATAAACGCTTTCAATTCGCTGCCCGAATGTCGGTTTTTCATTTCTCCCGGAAATCACGATCCGTATAACGACGTGTCGCCGTATAAAACGATGCCTTTCCCGTCGAATGTGCATATTTTCAGGGAAAAGGAAAAGGTTTCGATCCCGGAACTTAACGTAAGCATCTACGGCGTCGGTTTTACGACGAATTCGTATCTGTCGAGCCCGGTCGTAGGCTACGGCGCACTTGACAGAAACGCCGTGAACATCCTTGTCTGCCACGGCTTCGTTGACGCGCCTATGTCAAAGGACGGGCCGATAACACGTGCCGAGATCGCGTCGAGCGGTTTCGATTATATAGCGCTCGGACATATCCACGATCCGTCCGGCATACTCCGTGAAGGCAATACCTGCTTCGCATATCCGGGCTGTCTTGAAGGCAGAAGCTACGACGAGCCGGGTTATCACGGCGCATTGATCGGTACGATAGACAAAGGAAACGTAAATCTTAAGGAAATACGTTTTTCAAAAAAGCGTTACGAAACGACGAACGTCGACGTAAGCGGTGCTTTCACCAAGTCAATGGCAATAGAAATGATACGCAATAAGATACGTCCCTACGGAAACGACACGTCAATCCGCGTTTACGTTACCGGCAACGTGCCCGAGCCGTATATAATCAATCCCGCCGAGATAGGGAACGGCTACGAATATCCGTATAAAATAGAGATAATCGACTCTACCGTACCGGCGATCGACTATACGAAAATCGAATCCGACACGACGTTGAAAGGCGTTTTCTATGCGAAAATGAACGAGCGTCTTGCGGGATGCACCGTGGGAAGTGACGAATATAATACGACGCTCAAAGCGCTGAAATACGGTATTTCCTCACTTTACGACAGAAACATATCCGATATAGACGAGGAGGACGGCAATGAGTAACGGCGCACATATCGAACGAATAGAGATAACCTCATTCGGCAAACTTAAAAATATCGTCCTTTGTCCGTCCGACGGAATGAACGTACTTACTTCTCCGAACGAATCGGGCAAATCAACTCTTGCCGATTTCATAAAGTTCATATTTTACGGCTTCGGCGGTACGCGCAAAACGGCGATATCCGAAAACGAAAGAACAAAGTATCTTCCGTGGGACGGCAGCCGCGTTTCCGGCTCGGTGACTCTCGTGACTCCCAACGGCAAATTCCGCATCGAAAGAACCGTCAACGGTGTCAAAGAAAGCGTCGAAATGTACGACATCTATACGCGCAAGCCGGTATTCGGCGGAATGGTTCCGGGCGAAGTGTTCTTCGGAGTAGGCGAGGAATCGTTCGGCAAGATACTCTTTTTCAAACAGCTTTTCCAGCAGAAAAACGGCGACGATTCGCTTGCCGAACAGATACAGAACCTTATTTTTTCAGCAGATGAAAAAACGAATACCGAAAAAGCGGTAAAAAGGCTCAAAGACCTTCGCGCGTCGCTGAAAAACAATCAGAAAAAAGGGAAGATACCCGAACTTGAAAACAGACTTGCCGACTATGAAGAACGTCTTTCAGAATCTCTCGAAATAAAGCAGCAGCTCGATACCGTCGTCCTTGCGATAGAGGAACGCAAAAACCGCATTTCATTCAACGAAAAGAAGCTGTCTCTCCTTGAAGAAGAGGCAGACAACATACTGAAATACGAATCGAAGAAAAAACTCGATTCTCTGCTTGCGCTTGCACAGAAGCAAAAGGAAGCGCAGGAGAATTACAACAGATGTATCGCCGGCTTCAACGGTGAGGATATCCCCGATACCGAGATGGTGCAAAGCCTCATAAGCGACAATACTGCGCTTTCGCTTTCCGAAAAACAAATAAAAGACACCGAGAACGAGATCAAAGCCGAAACCAAACGTCTTGAAACCGCAAAAGACGACAATCCGCTTTTCGGCGCAGATATCGAAAAGATCAAAAAGTCGCTGAACGCTTCAGCGTCACTTCCGATAATGATGTTTATTCTCGGCTTGATCTGTATTGCCGGCGGCGCGATTTTCCTGATAAAAGGGATGAGCGCATTCGTTTACGCTTTATGCGGAGTCGCTGCTCTGCTTTTGATAACCGGTATTGTGATCTCATTCAAAAAGCCTTCCGCTGTCAAAAAGCTCGGTCTTTCTTCCAAAACGGAGCTTGTAAAAATGATCACCGATTTTCCGGCAGAAAAAGCAAAAGCCGAAGAAAAAGAAAGAAAGATCTTTTCTCTCGAAAGCAATCTTTCGGAAATGCGCGAAGATTACGCTTCCCTCAAATCGTCCATTGACGAGCGTATAGGGAAGTATACTACAGAAGCCAACGGAGCATACGGCGTTACGATACAAAAACTGCTGAACAACTCCGTCGAAGCGGGAACATACAAGGCAGAGCTTATTTCGCTGTCGAATCAGCTTGAAAACGAGCTTGGCGGCGTTGATCTTGAAAAACTCAAAACGGAAGCGCAAAGTGCCGTTGCCCCCGAACAAGATATGGATGCGGTAAAACGTCAGATGGATTTCTATAAATCCGCCATAAACGCAACGAGAACTCAGCAGAGTGAGCTTGAAAGACAAAAGGCGTCTCTTGAAGCCAAAACTCAGCCGCCCTCCGTGCTTTGCGGAAAACGCGATGCGGTAAAGAAGAAACTCGAATCATACCGTATCAAATACGACGCTCTCGGTCTTGCTCTTGAAGTGATAGAGGAATCGGGAGATTATATGAAATCCACGATATCGCCGAAGATAGCGGAGCTTTCTTCAAACTATTTCGGGAGCGCAACAAACGGAAAATACAGCGAAATGTCGCTTACGACAGATCTTTCGCTTTCCGTGATGACCGAAAACGGTGAAAAATCAGTTGAATATCTCTCGAGCGGTGCAAAAGATACGGCATATATGTGTCTCAGATGCGGTCTTGTCGAACTGCTTTATGAACAGAAAAAGCCGTTTTTGGTACTTGATGACGCGTTTTCGCGTCTTGATGACGAAAGGCTCGTGCTTATCCTCAAAGAACTTCTGCGTATTTCCGAGAACGAACAGATAATCATACTGACCTGCCACAGCCGCGAAAGCAGGATACTTACGACACTTTCCGACAAAGTGAATTTACTTGAATTGGAGAAATAATGGAACTTTCCACACCGATACGTTCGCTGAAAGGAATAGGGGAAACAAGGGCAAAAGCGTTCGCTAAGCTCGATATCGAAACAGCTTCCGATCTGCTCGGCTTTTTTCCGCGCACCTATGAGGACAGAGGAAACGTCGCCAAGCTCTTCGACCTCCCGGACGGTGAGACTGCGTCGGTGATAGTAACTATCGACGCACCGCCGAAAGAAGCACGCGGAAAATCGGGGTTGTACTACGTCAAAGTCTCTGCGTCCGACGATACCGGAACAGTGTATATCACGTTTTTTAATAACAAATGGATATCGTCGTCTCTGACACCCGGGAGAGTATTCCGCGTTTACGGCAAATTCAATATGGGAATGTACGGGCGCGAATGTGTCAATCCCGTGATGGAGACGCTTACTCCGCAGCTAAAAAAGATATATCCGATATATACGATAACGGAAAATCTCACGCAAAAGATCATTTCTCAATCAGTTGCGGCGGTGCTTCCGCTTGCGGAAAGCGTAAGCGACGTATTGCCGGAAAGCATCAGAACGCAGTTTGCACTGCTTCACAGAAGCGACGCGATAAAGAAGATACATTTTCCCGAAAACTCAAATGACGTGAAGCAGGCTGTCCGCACGCTCGCATTTGAAGAACTTACGGTTTTTCAGTTGTCTCTGCGCAAGCTGCGGGAAGGGACCGAGAAAAAGAAAGCATATCGGATGAGTCAGAAGAATTCCGGCATACGCGGCTTTTTCGAGTCGCTGCCGTTCGGGCTGACCTCCGCACAGCAGAGGACGGTCAAAGAGATATTCGCCGATATGCAGAAAGACACGCCGATGATGCGCCTCGTTCAGGGCGACGTCGGAAGCGGCAAGACGATACTTGCCGTCGCGGCGGCATATTTCTGCGTCAAAAACGGACATCAGGCGGCTATGATGGCGCCGACGGAGATACTTGCAGCCCAGCATTACAACACTTTTGCGCGTCTTCTGGAGCCGTTCGGAATGAATATCGTGCTTATAACCGGCAGTATGACGGCATCGCAGAAGCGGATCGCAAAGCAGGCGATCGCAGACGGAACGGCAAACGTCATAATAGGCACGAATGCTGTCATCCAGGGCGACGTTGAATTTGCCTCGCTTGCTCTTACGATAACGGACGAACAGCACCGTTTCGGTGTGATGCAGCGTGCGTCGCTGATAAGCAAGGGCAAAGACGATATGACACCGCATACGCTCGTTATGTCGGCAACGCCGATACCGCGCACGCTTTCGCTCATCCTGTACGGCGACCTTGATATCAGCATACTTGACGAGCTTCCGCCGGGACGGCAGACCGTAACGACGAAAGCGGTGAGCGACAATGAACGCGATAAAGTGAACGAATTTTTGATTTCCGAGATAAAAAAAGGCCGCCAGGCGTTCATCGTCTGTCCGCTTGTTGAGGAAAGCGACAAGAGCGAAGCAAAATCGGCGTCCGAACGGTTTGAGGAGATACAAAAAGAGCTGAAAGGCGTAAGATGCGGACTTCTCCACGGGCGAATGAAGAACAAGGAAAAGGATGCCGTTATGGAGTCGTTCAGAAACGGAAGCATTGATATCCTCGTTTCCACGACGGTGATCGAGGTCGGTGTAGACGTTCCGAACGCCACGGTGATGGTCGTCGAAAACTCCGAAAGATTTGGACTTTCAACGCTTCATCAGCTTCGCGGAAGGATCGGCAGAGGAAGCAATAAATCGTACTGCATACTCGTGTATTCGGGAAAATCGGATAAATCGAAAGAACGCATAGAAACGATGTGCCGCACGAATGACGGCTTTGAGATAGCGCGTACCGATCTTAAACTGCGGGGACCGGGTGACTTTTTCGGCGAACGGCAGTCGGGTGAGATGAAGTTCCGCGTTGCGAGCGTCGCAGATATCGAGCTTGTCGAGCAGACGCGCGCCGTCGTCGATACGATAATGGAAAAAGAACTGCTGTCGCTGAACGAATATGCGGCACTTGCCGAGGAATCCGACCGTCTGTGGCTGAAAAATCTGAAAAACAACACGCTGAATTGAAATGAAAATCGGAAACATTGAGATAAAAAACGGAATATTTCTAGCCCCAATGGCGGGCGTCACCGACAGAGCCTTCCGCGTGATATGCGAAAAGCAGGGCGCCGAGTGCGCGACGACGGAAATGGTGTCCGCGAAGGGTGTCTGCTACGGCGACAGAAAGACGTCGCTTCTTGCGTCACTTGAAAGCGACAGGCGTCCCTGCGGCATACAGATCTTCGGCAGCGACGGCGCGTATCTCGCAAAAGCCGCCGAAAGGCTTATGGAGTACAAGCCCGATTTCTTTGATATAAATATGGGCTGCCCGGTGCGAAAGGTCGTGTCGTCGGGCGACGGCTCCGCGCTGATGAAGGAGCCGAAAAAGTGCGGCGAGCTTGTAAAAAGTGTCGTCGGTGCGGTGGACGTGCCGGTCACGGTCAAGATACGGTCGGGCTTTGATTCGGAGCATATCAACGCTCCGGAGGTGGCGAAATACTGCGAAGACGGCGGAGCCTCCGCGATAACCGTACACGGCAGAACGCGGGAGATGATGTATTCGGGCAAAGCCGACAGGGAAATTATAAGGAAGGTAAAAGAGTCCGTGTCGGTCCCCGTTATCGGCAACGGCGATATCTGTTCGGGGCGCGACGCGCTTGAAATGTTAAGCGACACCGGCTGCGACGGTATAATGGTCGGCAGAGGGTGCCTCGGCAGACCGTGGATATTCGCCGAGATAAAAGCATCCCTCACGGGGGAGAAATACGAAGCGCCTTTTCTTGGCGAGATAGGCGAAATGCTGAAGGAACAGCTTGAGATCGCGTCACGGTTTGCGGGCAGCGAATATCTGCTGACGATGCGCAAGCAGGTGTCCTGGTATACGAAAGGGATGCCCGGCTCGGCGTCGGTCAGACAGAGGGTGAACACGCTGAGCGCAAAAAGCGAGTTCGAGCAGCTGATACGCGAAACGTTTTTTGATTGAATATAAAAAGCAGAGCCTGAAAAAATCGGCTCTGTTTTGTTTTTTGGGTTATGAATTGACGACTGTTGATAATTCATACAGTTCGTGAGGAGCGATATCGTGACCGTCCTGCCATTCTATGCCTACACCGCCCGGAAGTAAATGGACTGTGCCGAAATACTTGAGATTTTTGAGCATTTCATACCAAGCACCGGTCATATACGGAGAAACGTCGAATACTTTTTGCTCGCCTGTTTCGTAGTATAGCAGAAGCTTTGATTCCGAAAACGGCTCAACTGAAATCAATCTTGGCTGCAGCATTATATGCACCTCACTCAGGACAGAATGTATATGCTTTGTGACAAAACGCTCTATGGTGTTCATCAGAAGACGATCGAACGTAGTTCGGTCTATCGAACGGAAAATATGCAGTGCTTCTTTCTTGTGAGAAATAAGGATGTTGATGATATAATCGAAATACTCTCCGATTATAGCAGATTTTGTAAAATCTGCCAAATCTTACATCTCATTCCTGTTGGATTTTTTATACTTTCCTTTTTTACCTTTAACATACTTTGCGATATGTGACGAATAATGCTTTGGAGTTTTGCAGATCGAAAATGAAACTATTTCTTTTATTCCGGCATCGCGCAGAGCCTTTCTGCATTCACGCATCGTCGATCCGGTCGTCCTTACGTCGTCAAGCAGCAGGACTCTTTTCATACCGGCAAGCAGAGAAGGATCTGACGCAAACAGATTTTTTACGTTTGCCGTTCGCTGGTCGGCGGAAAGCAGTTTTTGTTCACTGCTTTTGCGGACACGTTTCAGAGCGTTTACGCAGGGAATACCGAGAAGTGACGCGACGGCTTTTGACGTTTCTTCCATCTGATCGAAACCGTAACGGAAAACATTTTTGGCTGACCTCGGCGGAAATACCACGCAGTCGAATTTTCTGTCATTTCTGACGGCGTTGTATATCATATTCCCGAAAAAGGTGTATGCACGGTGATTTCCGTAATGCTTGAAATTGTGCAGGACGCTTTTTGAAAGCTCGCTCTGATAGAAGAAAAGAAATCTCTCTTTTCCCGGGCAGCGGCATTCTGTCGGCGGACAAGAACAATCGGGGCATTTTTCGTACAGTATATCACAGAAACGTGTTATGCAGTCGTCACAGAAAGGGACGTCGGTGAGTACGGGATCTCCGCATCCGAGACAGGAACGCGGAAAAAGCAAATGTAAAACAGACATAATACATTCACCCCCATAGTTGCCTAGCAGATTATACAATATTTTTATAATTTTGTCAATCGGTATATTTTCCAAATTTTAGGAAAACATATAGAAAAAGCATAATTTTGCGGAGGTATTTATGGAAATCGGCATAGGAAAGAGATTGAAAAAGTCATTTTCATATATAGAAAAATATACAAAAACCGATAACGGCAGTACGGAATACACCACGGTTTCGGAAAATTTCCATATCATATCAAAAATGTATTCGCTGTGCGATAAGAACTTTTTGTGTGACGTATCTCTGTATCACCGTCTGGCACGATACCTTAACAGAGCGGGCTGGAGATTTGGCAAAGACGGATTTTTTGAATTTTTCGTAGGTACGGGTTTTTCATTCGGTGAGATATATCATCTGCGAAGCGTCTTTACGGCGGCGCTTCTTATATCTGCAGCCGACGAAATAAGAGCAAAAGAAGACAACCGCAGAATGAACGGCAGAAAACTCATATCGTCGGTACTGTCGCTCCATAAGATAAACGAGCTTGAAGAGAGCGAATGTTTTGAAAAACTGTGCCCACTCGAAAAGATGCTTGAAAATGTAACTCCCGATTTTGCGTCCAACGATGAGGAAAGCAAAAACCAATGCAGAACGTCACTTATAAAATATGCCGAAAAAAACGCTCTGAGCGAATCCGCAGCCCTCACGTCATTGATCGGAAGCGGAAAGACGGTCTATGATCTGCTGAAAGGAAAAAAGTCAAAGAAAGCATTGTTTTTCATCGTGTATTCCGTTTTATTCGCTTTGCTTTCCTTTGCTTCATTCTTTTATTTCGGCATTATCGCGTTATTTGCGCTCGTCCCGATATATATTACCTCCGGCATAATATGTGACCGCATATTTTCGCGTATAGTAAAAGTAAATTCACCGCTCAGGCTCGATCTTTCGGAAGTGCCGGACGACGCAAAGGTGCTGTGCGTTACGGCGTCGCTTCTTTTCGGCAGAGAAAAGGATTCGGCTCTGTTTGACCGCCTTGAAACGTTTTATCTCAAAAATATGAAGAAAAACGTATATTTCGGGCTGCTTGCCGATTTCCCGGATTCGGAAAAGAAAGTACGTCACACGGACAAGGCGGCTGCTTTTTACGCCGAAGAACGCATAAAAGAACTGAATACTAAATACGGCGACGTGTTCGTGCTTCTTCTGAGGAACAGAACTCTTAACAAAGCAGACGGAACATATGGAGGCAGAGAACGTAAAAGGGGCGCCGTCTGCGATCTTGTCAATTTCATTACGGACGGCGAAAACCCGTTTTCGGTCACGGTCAACGAAAAAAGCCTTGAAGGCATCAGATACGTTATGACGCTTGACTCCGATACATTGCTTCCTATCAACGGCATACTCGATCTTCTCGGCGTTGCGCTCCATCCCGCAAACAAACCAAAAGTGAAAAACGGAAAGATCGTATCCGGGCACGCTATCTTTCAGCCAAAAATGAAAACGGGACTTGATCCGAGCTATTCGACGTATTACGCTCTGCTTGAATCCGAGGACGGCGGATTTTACGAAAGAGCATCATACGACAGGTATCAGTCGCTTTTCGGAACGGGTATGTTCTGCGGCAAAGGGCTGTTTGACGTAAACGCTTTCAAAAAATATGTCATTCCCGCTTTCCCCGAAAACAAAATACTCTCCCACGATATCCCCGAAGGATGTATTCTGCGCTGTATGTACGTTCCCAATGTGGTTTTCACCGATTCGGGACCGAAAAACGCCGTTTCGTCGTTCAACCGTCTTCACAGATGGATAAGAGGAGATTTGCAGAATTCGTTTTTTCTGCGTTCGGAGCATATCGACGGAACGGGCAAATTCAAGATGATCGAAAGCATACTGCGTCATCTTGCACCGCTGTTTTCGGTCATCGGCATATTTGTGTCGGCTTTTTCGGGAATATTTGCCGAAGACAGAGCGATCGCTTTTTTTCTGACGCTCGAAAGCTACTTGATACTTCCGTCGATCCTCTCTTTTGCGTCTCACGTTTTTTATAAAGCGTATACGCCGAGACGTTATTTTTCCGTCGCGTTTACTTCCGCGTATAAAAACACCGTCCGACTTGTTATGCTTCTTTCGTCGGTCACGGAAAACGCTTACAGAAGCGCAGACGCCGTCGTGCGGACGATATGGCGGACGACGGTTTCAAAAAAGAGACTGCTCGAATGGGTGACATTCAGCCAATCGGACAGCAAGGGAAGTGGGTTTGCATATCATATTTCCGAGCTTATCGCGTCGTCATTTGCAGGCGTATTGCTGTTCGCGTTCTCGAAAAATCTCGTTTTCCGGCTCTTCGGAGCGTTTACGTTCCTGTTCCCGCTGCTGTCCTTTGCGCTTTCCTCCGTTATTCCTCAGAAAACAGTTAAAATAAGCAAAGACAACAAAAAAATGCTTACCGAATGGAACAGAAAAATGTTCGCTTATTTCGACGAACGTGTAAGCGAAAAGAACAACTATCTGCCGCCGGACAACGTTCAGCTCTCTCCGGCCGACAAAGCCGCCGAAAGGACGTCGCCGACTAATATCGGGCTTTATATGCTGTGCGTGATCGCTGCGGCCGATTTCGGCTTCATCACAAAGGAAGATGCGCTATGCAGAATAGAAAAAACGGCTGACACCATAGACAAATTGAAAAAATACCGTGGGCATCTGTATAATTGGTACGACACGCGTTCGCTTGATGTTCTCGGCGTCCCTTACGTTTCAACGGTCGATTCCGGCAACTTCGTCACGATGATGATAACGCTTGCCGAATGTCTCGGTGAATTCGGCTCGGAAAAAGCAGACGAGACAGCAAAGCGGGTGCGACGTTTTGCGCTTGACGCCGATTTCGGCTTTCTTTACGATAAACGCAAAAAGCTGCTCTCTCTCGGATATTCGGAAGAAAACGGGCTTGACACGATATGCTACGATATGCTGATGAGCGAGATACGCACGACGTGTTTCTATTTGTGTTCCTACGGCGTCTTTCCGAAAGCTATGTGGAACACGCTTTCGAGAGACGTTACGGAAAAGAACGGATATATCGGTATGGTCTCCTGGGCAGGCACGGCGTTTGAATACTTTATGCCGGAGCTTTTTCTCGGAACAAAACCGAATTCATTTATCGACGAAAGCCTTGAATTTGCGTTTTACAATCAAAGGACACACCGCAAAAACGGACTCTGGGGCATATCCGAAAGCGCATATTACACATTCGATACCGATATGAATTATCAGTATAAAGCCCACGGCGTTCCGTCACTTGCCCTCAAAAAATACCCGGAAAAGGAATTTGTCGTGTCTCCGTATTCGGTTTTTCTTATGCTCAGACGCGACACCGAGCTTTGCGTGAAAGAGCTTGAAGAAATGTCGGAACGCGGTATGTACGGCGAATACGGCTTCTACGAAGCGAACGACCTGTCAGACGGAAACGAAATAGTACGCAGTTATATGTCGCACCATATCGGGATGTCCGTCATCGCATCCGCAAACGCCTGCTTCGACAATATATTCGTCAGACGCTTTATGAGGGACAAGCGTATATCCGCGTCAAGGGAACTGCTTGACGAAAAAATACCGTCGAACGTGACACTCATAAAGAAAGCAAAGCTTTCCCGCATAAAAGAGCCTTACCGTACAAGATACGAAAAATCTGGAGCGGTTTCACGTTTCTCGGGCATCATCAGAAACGGGAACGCTTCGCTCATCTATACGGCTGACGGAAAGATATCAATGCGTTACGGCTCCTATATGATAAACGACTGCGAGCTTTCGTCCGCATCGGATGAATATGGACTTATATTCGGCGCGATCTGCGAAAAAGGCGTATCTCTGTTTCCGACAGAAAACGCGCCCTTTTCGGCAGTACGCGAAAAAAACGGCATCGCTCTGATATCAAACGATCCCGTTTGTCCGTCTGCGGCAAAGTTCGGTATATCGTCCGACGGCAAAGGCTTCGTTATTACCGTAAAGACCGATTCTTCAAAAGCGGCGTCGGTCTGTTTGTCATTCCGTCCCGTACTTGAAAGAAAAGAAAAATATTCGTCCCATCAGGCGTATTCAAAACTTTTCATCGTTTCAAAGTATATTCCGGAAAAAGGGATCATCATTTTCAAACGCAAAACAAGACCTTCATCAAGATATCCACTCATTGCCGTCGCGCTTGCGGATGCGACGGAAAGATTCGTTTTCCGTACCGACGAAGAACACCTTGCCGCACATTCGAGAAATAAAGACGCGCACTTTTTTGATATACCTTATGACGGCAGAACGGGGATATGTATAAATCCCGCGTGCTATGTAAAGGTGTCGCCTGACAGAAAAAACGAAGTCATTTTTCTCGTCGTCCCGTCATACAGCGAGGAAGAATGTATATCTTCGGTTGAAAAACTGCGCGAAAGCGCGAAATGCTCTCCGGCTTCGCATCCGAACGGTCTTGCGGATATCTGTGTTTCAAGATGTATCGAAATCAGAAACGCGGCAAAGCTTACGGCGCTTGATACGTCCGTATTATGGAAAGCGGGCATTTCGGGTGATGTACCTCTGCTAACGCTTTCCGTCTACAACGAGAACGTCGCGGCGCTGTCGTCTTTCATCTCCGCATACAAGACACTTACAACGAGTTTTTTACGTTGTGAACTCTTGCTGCTTATAAATGAAGCGCCGTCATATTCGTCACCGCTTGCGGATTTTGCAAAAGACTTTATTGCGGAAATGGGCTGCGAAAGGTACCTTGATAAACGGAACGGTATCTTTATAAAAAACTCCGCGTTTTTCAATGAAGACGAAAAAGAATTCATAAAAACATTTTCATCGTTTTATCACGAGACGGATTCGCTCTGCCCGCGTGAAGAAGCCGAAAGCAAAGTCTATCTGCCGTTCATTAAAACCGAAGAAAAAGAAAAGTCGGAACGTATAATCGCCGACAGCGTTATAGTAAGCGGTTCTCATCCGCTGCCGAGGTCTTTTGTACTTGCCGGTTTCGGTGTCGGTACGCTGATAACTTCAAAAACGCTCGGATTTACGTTTTTCAAAAATTCCCACGATAAACGTATATCTTACTTCAAAAGCGATCCTTATTCTGTCACTTACGGAGAAATGCTCTTTGCAGTGACCGAAAACGGAGTATTTGACCTTATAGCAGGTTCCGACAGAGCAGAGTTCCGTATCGGCAAAGCGGTATATTACGGCAAAGCCGCGGAAAACGATTATACGGTAACGGTCTGCGTTTCACCGGTCTTTCCCGTAAAACTCGTAAACGTTGATTTTTACGGAAAGACGATGAAGATCGCATATCGCATAAGACCTGCCGTAAAATGCTGCATCGGTATTTCCGAGGATAAGAAAAAAGCCTTTTTCAAAGGTATGAAACATTCAGAGTCGTCATATACGTCGTTCGTTTCCTGCGTCGGCAGCTGTGTCTGCACCGACAGCGACGAATATCTGCTGAAAGAGGGAAAAGACGATTCAATGTCGTTCGTATCATGTCTTGCCGAAACTTCAGCTGCGCTGTACGTTCTCGGCGCGGCTCCCGACAGAAAAGCGGGAGAAAGGATAATCGCAAACTTCGACAGGCACCGCTTTGAAACTGAATGCGAAAATGCCGTGAAGCTGGCAGATTCGTTCATACCTCCGTATTCGCTTTACACCGACAACGGAGAGACAGACGCTCTTTACTCCGTGTTTTCGCCGTATCAGACGGCATTTTCAAGGTATCTTGCAAAGACCGGCTTTTATCAGTCAAGCGGAGCGTACGGCTTCCGCGATCAGCTGCAGGATTGCCTTTGCCTTGTCTATTCTCGCCCCGATATCGTAAAGCTTCATCTGTTCCGTGCGGCGTCGCATCAGTACAGAGAGGGCGACGTTATGCATTGGTGGTTCCCCGATAACGGAAAAAGCCACGGTATCAGAAGCAAATGCTCGGACGATCTGCTGTTCCTGCCCTATGTGTGCGCTGACTATGTGAAAAAGACGGGTGATGTCTCCGTTCTGACGAAGCAGCTGCCGTATCTGTATTCACCTCCGCTTGATGAAAACGAAAGGTACGAAACACCGGAATATTACGGTAAATGCGAAAGTCTTTATATGCACTGTCTGCGTGCGATATTCCGTGCATATTCGCGTCTCGGTGATAACTGTCTTTGCCTTATGGGAAGCTGCGACTGGAACGACGGAATAAATGCGGCAGGCGAAAAGGGAAAAGGCGAATCGGTCTTTACCACTCTGTTTCTGTCGCTTGTTTCGGGTTCGTTTATGCCTTTATGCGAATTGATGAAGGACACCAAAACGCAGGAATATCTCGGCGAAATATGCACCCGGACGGTTAAAGCGGTAAACGATATATGGGAGAACGACAGATACCCGCGCGGTACGTTCGACGACGGCAGTTTTTTCGGTGTGGAAAGCTCCGAGGAATGTAAGATCGACCTTTTGAGTCAGAGCTTTGCGGCGATAGTAATGGGGAAAACCGAGCGTACCGTAAAAGCGATGAATACGGCATACGAAAGGCTGTTTGACAAAGAAAAAGGCATATTCCGTCTGTTTGATCCTCCGTTTGACAAAACCGATGCCGGATATATCAGCGCGTATCCTCACGGACTCCGTGAAAACGGCGGGCAGTATACCCACGGTGCATTGTGGGGCGTATGGGGGCTTGTGTGCGTCGGCGAATACGAAAAGGCGCTTTCGGCTATCGAATCGATCATTCCCGTTTTTCATACGTCGGACGATGAAAAAACGGCTTTGTACAAGCTCGAATCATACGTCATTCCAGCTGATATATACACGAGCGGCCGCGGAGGCTGGAGCTGGTATACGGGATCGGCGGGATGGTATTTCAAGATTATGACGGAAGTGATAAACGGTCTCGTTTTCACAAACGGTTTCAATACTCTTGACGCAAGACCGTTGAAGGAGTATACGCTGATAACCGAAAGAAACGGATATAAACTGAAAATAATATCTTCAAGGAAAGAAAAGTCAGCAACTCTTGACGGTTCTCCCTGCGTCTTTCCGCTTGATATCCCGAAAGGCGAGCATATCCTGCGGCTTCCTCCCATATATTGACAAATCGGAAATTATGTAATATAATCAGTTCCGGCAGGAAATTGCCGGAGCTGATTATTTTTACGGAGGTATCTGATAATGACAAAGAACGAAGCGCTTGAAAAACTCGCATTATATGAAAAGACCAATTTTTCGTTCACGCACGCAATGGGACTTATATATTACGACGCATCTACCGTCGCTCCGAAGGATTCGCTGAAAGCACGCAGCATCACGCTTTCAGAGCTTTCGAGAATGAGCTATGAGCTTACCACGTCGAAAGAAACAAGCGAAATGATAGAAACCCTTATGTCTTGCAAAGACGAGCTTGACGACGTTACGAAGCGCAAGGTGACCGAGCTGTACCGTGATTACGACAGGACACGCCGTATTCCCGTTGACGAATATCTTGCGTGGACGAACATACAGAACGAAGCTGACGCGGTATGGCACGAAGCAAAGGAGAAGAACGACTACGCTATGTTCGAGCCGTATCTGCAAAAGATGTTCGACACCGTAAAAAGGATCACAAAATACATAGAGCCGGAAAAAGATTCATACGAAACGATGCTCGATATGTACGAGCGCGGTCTTACCGTAAAAACTTGCGATGAATTTTTTGCGGCACTTCGTGAAAAACTCGTTCCTCTTATCAAAAAGGTCGTTGCCAATGCCGACAAGGTAAACGATGCCAAGCTGCAGCAGAAATTCGATATAGCAAAACAGAGAGAATTTTCCGATTTCATTATGAGCGTAATGGGAATCGACAGAAACAGATGTATCATCGGCGAAACCGAGCATCCGTTCACGACCAATTTCAGCAAATATGACGTAAGGATAACGACCCATTACAAAGAAGACCTGCTTGCCTCGTCACTCTATTCCGTAGTCCACGAGGGAGGTCACGCACTCTATGAGCTTCACACGGGTGACGAACTGCAGTTCTCAAATCTCGGAGGCGGCGTATCTATGGCGATACACGAAAGCCAGTCGAGATTTTACGAGAACATCATCGGAAGAAGCAGAGAATTCACGTCTATTCTTTTCGGATTCCTCAAAGAAAAGTATCCGTCCGAGCTTGATGGTGTAACTTCCGAAGATTTCTACCGTATGGTAAACAAATCCGGTCCATCGCTCATCCGTACAGAAGCTGACGAGCTTACATACTGCCTGCACATTATGATACGCTATGAGCTTGAAAAGCGTATGTTTGCGGGAACACTCAACGCTCACGATATGCCGGAAGCGTGGAACGCGCTTTATAAAGAATATCTCGGTCTTGATGTACCCGACGACAAGCGCGGCGTTCTTCAGGATTCGCATTGGTCGAACGGCAATATAGGCTATTTCCCGTCTTATGCCATCGGTTCCGCCTACGGTGCGCAGTATCTCCACGAAATGAACAAGGAATTCGATGTGTACGCATCCGTAAAGAACGGAGACCTTTCAAAGATAAACGAATGGTTCGAGAACAAGATCTGGAAATACGGGTGTATGAAAGATCCCGTCGAGCTGTTTGAATCGGTATGCGGCAAATTTGATCCGAGTTATTTCGTTGACTATCTTACGAATAAATTTACTGAGGTGTACGGTCTGTAATGACACTTGAAGAAGCAAAAGAATTTTTCTCAAAAGATATCTATGCGACGCGATGCACCGGGATAGATATACTTGAAGTCGGAGATCATTACGCCAAATGCGCGCTTGACCTTGACGAAAGGCATCTCAATGCCGCCGGACAGATAATGGGCGGCGTCGCATATACTCTTGCCGATTTCGTTTTCGCCGTTGCGACGAATTCGGGAAAGGATGTTCTTACCGTCACCACTGTCAGCACGATAAGCTATATGAATATCTGCAAGGGTAAACGTATGATAGGCGAAAGCGAGCTGCTGAAAGACGGAAAGCGAAACTGTTTTTACCGTATCAACATAACCGACGAAAACGGAACGCTTCTTGCGGTTGTCAATACCTCCGGGGCGCATCTTTCAAAGTGATATGAAGAATACGATACGTATTGTTTTGTATACGCTTATCCAATGGACTTGGGGAATAATTCAGAATATCTGCGGCGGAGCTGTGTTTTTCGCGCTTTATTTGTGTGATCCGAAGCGGGAAAGACGGTACTTTCACGGTGCGGCGGTGATAAAATGGAACAATCTTTCAAGCGGAGGAATTGGAATGTTCATATTCTGCGGAAAGAATACGGATATTTATTCGTCACCCGTTATCGCACACGAATACGGACATACCATACAGTCACTCATTCTGGGACCGTTTTATCTCCCCGTAATAGCTCTGCCGTCGGTGTGCTGGGCGTTTTTGCCGTACTGCGTAAAAAAACGAAAACGCGAAAAGCGTTCGTATTACACATTTTTTACCGAATCGTGGGCAAACAAATGCGAA
>JAZUKE010000132.1:0-4635 GCA_045643125.1 Eubacteriales bacterium | reverse complement strand
AACGTGCAACCCCGAAAAAAAGCAAAAAAGCCGAATATATTTTCGAAAATCTATTGACATCGGTGTATTCTTATGATAATATATACGGGCGTTCGGAAAAATGATCCATTAGCTCAGCAGGCAGAGCACATGACTTTTAATCATGGTGTCCGGAGTTCGATTCTCCGGTGGATCACCAGAAAAAACCACTTGCGCAAGCAAGTGGTTTTTTCAATGAAGCGCACCTGCGGTGCATGAAAAATGAAGCAGGGCTACGCCCTATGAAGCGTGGCTTCGCCACACGGAAAAGAAAACGGTGCGCTTCGCTTCATGCGAACAAAGTGAGCGCTTCATGGCGGCAGCGCCGCCGCTTCATGTTTGCGAAGCAAACGCTTCATTGATTTAATACGGCAGTTATTTTCATCAGGCTTTTCAAAAATAACGAAAAGTGTGATTTTTTCATACCACCCAATGAAATTCAATTTTCAAACACTTTATAGGCGAAAGGCTGGTGAGAATGATGACACCGGGAATAATTGAAGATTATATTGAAAAAGTTTATGGTTATGCTGTACGTCATACCTATTCCCGTGACGAGGCTGACGAGCTGTCGCAGGAAATATTGTTTACGGCAATTCGCGAGTTGCCTAAATTACGAGATGAAAGCAGATTTGAACCGTGGCTGTGGGGGATCGCCTCAAATGTCACCAAGTCATTCAGACGCTCTATGGGAAAAAATCGCGCACTGTATTCGTTTGATGTGCTTGACGATATGCCGTATGAGAACTTTGATTATAGTGAAAACGAGGAGATCTACGATGCCCTTCGCACCAAGATTGCAATGCTGTCCGAAATCTACCGTAACATCATCATTCTTCACTATTATGACGGTCTTTCAACAAAAGAAATTTCCGACAAACTGAACATCCCGGAAGGAACCGTTACGTGGCGGCTTTCGGAAGGTCGGAAAAAACTGAAAAAGGAGTTAAATGATATGAACGAAACTGCGCTTCGCCCCATCACTATGCATATTGGAATATATGGAAACGGTGATTATGACGGCAAAACAAAGCCGTTTCCCGACGTTTACATTAACGATGCTTTATCGCAGAATATTCTCTATTATTCTTATGAAAAGCCATGCACAGCGGAAGAACTGGCAAAACTCTGCGGAGTACCCGCATACTACGTTGAAGAGAGAATCAATCATCTTTTGAAACACGAAGCAATGATTGAAACATCAAAAGGAAAATACCAAACGGATTTTATTATTTGGTCGGACAAATACGGCATTTACTGCGAGGAGAATGCCGAAAAAGCGCTTATGCCCATTATGGATGATCTTCTGAACGCCTTGAAAAATATTTCCGCCGAAGCAATGAAACTTGATTTTTACAAAGCCGAAAAAAGTGAAACGGATTTGTTTTATCTGTTTGGCGTACTTGCTTTTTCTTATGCCGGTAAAAAATACTGCACTCTGCCATACCCTTGGTTCAAAAAGAAATATGACGGAAACGAATGGGCATATATCGGCAATATAGAAACCGGAAAGCACAAGCGAATCGGAATTGGTATGCAGCACAGTGCAAACCGTGGAACTCGAGGAGGTTACTCTCATAAAGTGTTCAATGCAATCAGCGGAATCGCTTTCCGTAAAATGATGTATGATTACTACATCAACGTATGTGAGGATATTCTTTATGACGGCAGGACCGATGACGTTGATTCACTTGCCAATGCAATAAAGGATGGATATATCATCAAACGGGAGGACGGAAGCCTCTTTGTTACGTCACCCGCCTTTACAATGGAGCAGACGGAAAACTTTTATAAAATCGTCGAAACGCATCTGATTCCGCATATTGACGAGTATTCAAAGGTTGTATATGGTTTTGTCGATGGATATAAAAAACTGTTTCCAAAGCATCTTCGGGATGATGCAGACCGTATGTGTCAGGGTATGTTTGTCGGAATGTATTCGGTTATCGTCGAATATGCGCAAAGAACCGGGCAAATTGAAATGCCGTCGAAAGATTGTTATTGTGACGTACTGCAGCACAAATAATAATGAACATCAGTTCGGATTTGCTTTTATATCAAATGAGATTCAGAGCGGGGAGTTTTCTCCGCTCTTTCATTATTCTTCCGGCGATTTTCATTCTTTTTGCAATAACTATTGACATTTCCTGCAAAGACGTTTATAATTATTCTGTTTTTTAGGAGTCGATAAATATGCTTGAAAAATTCTTAAACAGAACAGAATATGAAAATTACGAAGACTTGAAGGCAAATTACAAACTGACCGTCCCCGAAGGCTTCAATTTTGCTTATGATATCGTTGACGCTTGGGCAGAGTCCGAGCCGGACAAGAACGCGCTCTTTTATTGCGACGACGACGGGACAAGACGTATGTATACGTTTGCCGAAATCTCGGAATTTTCAAAGAAAGAGGCAGCTTGGCTCACCTCTCTCGGACTTAAAAAAGGCGACCGCGTTATACTTATGCTCAAACAGAATCCCGAGGTATGGTTCACCTTCGTCGCGTGTCACAGACTCGGCATCGTCTGCATACCCGCTACGTTCCAGCTTACTCCGAAGGATATCATATACAGATGCAACGCCGCAAACGTAAAGCTTATCTGCGTCACCGATGATGAGGAGATGCTGTCTTACGTCAAAAAGTCGCTGCCCGACTGCAAGACGGTCGAAAACGTCGCCGTATGCGGCGGCAATATTCCCGAAGGCTTTATTGATATGCGTGACGCCATCGCGTCTCACGAACCGTTCAACGGAAGGGTAAAGACCGAAACGTCCGACGAAATGCTCGTTTATTTCTCGTCGGGTACGACGGGTATGCCCAAAATGATAAAGCACGATTTTGCGTACCCTCTCGGTCACATCGTCACCGCCAAATATTGGCAGAAGGTCGAAGAAAACAAACTCCACCTCACTATGTGCGATTCCGGCTGGGCAAAGTTCGCCTGGGGCAAGATCTACGGTCAGTGGATCTGCGGAGCGACTGTGGTCGCGTACAACAACGAAAAATTCTCGGCGGTAAATACGCTCAAGCTGATAGAAGAAATCAAACTGACGACGTTCTGCGCGCCTCCTACGATATTCAGATTCCTCATAAAAGAAGATATTTCGTCATACGACCTTTCTTCGATAAAACATTGCTGTATGGCGGGCGAGCCGCTCAATCCGGAGGTGTTCAACCGCTTCCGCGATCTTACGGGGCTTACGCTTACCGAGGGCTTCGGTCAGACCGAAACGCCCGTTATCTGTGCTAACTTTGACGGCTTCGATATCCGTCCCGGCTCTACGGGAAAGCCTGCACCGGGCTTTGATATCGACATAGTGGATTATGACGGAAACAAGTGCGAAGACGGTATACCCGGTTATATCGTCGTGAAGAATTTGAGCAAGTATTATCCCGCGGGACTTTGCAAGGGATATATCAATGACGACGAAGCAAACGCCGAGTCGTTCAGACACGACTGCTATTACACCGGCGATATGGCTTGGCGCGATGCAGACGGATATTTCTGGTTCGTAGGCAGAAACGACGACGTTATCAAATGCTCCGGCTACCGTATAGGCCCGTTTGAGGTCGAATCCGCCATAATGACACATCCGTCCGTTCTTGAGTGCGCCGTCACTGCCGTTCCCGATCCCGTAAGAGGTCAGGTCGTAAAGGCGACGATCGTGCTTGCAAAAGGCTACGAAGCGTCCGATATGCTCAAAAAAGAGATACAGAACCACGTCAAGAAGGTCACTGCACCGTACAAATATCCGCGTATCGTCGAATTCGTTGAATCTCTCCCCAAGACGTCAAGCGGAAAGATTATGCGTAAAGCGATAAGGATGAGCGATGAAAAGAAATACGGAATATGATCGTTATATTTATAAGGCAGTCTACGCCGCTTTGACGGGTATCGCGTTTCAGCTTGCGTTTCAGCTGCCGAAGGACATCGTAACGCAGATGGTGCTGCTTCTGATATCGTTCGCGCTGTATGTCGTACCGTTCATCGTGAACGTCGAAGTCATAAAACATTACGAAACAAACAGCATAAAACCGTTTCTCCTGAAAGATACGGTTCTGGTGTTTCTGCCTGCCGCCCTGGCAAGCGTCATTACGGAAATGATATGCGGCGTGCTGTCGAACACCGAGGGCGAGCTTTCGGGTATGGGGACCTTTATCTTCATAGGCATCGGACTTTTCGCGATGCTTGCGTTCTGGCTTGCATATCTGATATTCAATCTCACATATAAAAAAGAGGAATGACCCTCTTTCTGCCCTTAGCTCAGCTGGATAGAGTATCGGACTCCGATTCCGACGGTCGGGGGTTCAAATCCCCCAGGGCAGGCCAACAAAAAAGTCTCTTTTGTCGTATGACAAAAGGGACTTTTTTGAATGATGTTTGCCCTTACGGGCAAATGATGTTGGCTTCGCCAATGATGTATGCTTCGCATATGATGTGTCTGCGGACATGGGTGGCAAACATCGCATCATTACGGCACGAAGTGCCGGGCATCATTTCGGCGTTAGCCGAAACATCATTAGCCGCATAGCGGCGGCATCATTGACTTTTTATAAGAAATATGATACTATTATTACGAAATGAGGTGTCGCTATGAAAGAAAACAAACTTGCAG
>JAZUKE010000131.1:0-7752 GCA_045643125.1 Eubacteriales bacterium | reverse complement strand
GAATATGTGGGGATCGGATACTGGAATCCGCGTCCGTTGGCATCGCCTTCGATCATAATTTCGATGAACGCCTTGTTTACCATATCCATTTCTTTTTTGCAGTCTTTATAACGGAAGTCCATTTCCTTACCGCCGACTATGCAGTTGAGTTCGGCAAGGTCTGCGGGAACGGTCCAGTCGAGGGTGATATTGGAGAAAGGCGCCTGAGTTCCCCAGCGCGAGGGAGTGTTTACGCCGTAGATGAACGACGCGATCGCTTTTTTGACCTGATCGTAAGAAAGGTTATCCACCTTTACGAAAGGAGCAAGGTATGTGTCGAACGAGGAGAACGCCTGTGCGCCTGCCCATTCGTTCTGCATAATGCCGAGGAAGTTGACCATCTGATTGCAGAGCGTTGCGAGATGGCTTGCGGGAGAAGACGTGATCTTGCCGGTAACGCCGCCGAGACCTTCCTGAATGAGCTGACGGAGCGACCAACCCGCGCAGTAACCGGTAAGCATCGAAAGGTCGTGGATGTGCATATCGCCGTCGCTGTGCGCCTTGGCTATTTCCTGATCGTAAACTTCGGAAAGCCAATAGTTAGCCGTGACCGCACCGGAGTTGGAAAGTATGAGACCGCCGACCGAATAAGTGACGGTGGAGTTCTCTTTTACACGCCAGTCGATGGAATCGACGTAGCTGTTGACGAGTTCCTTATAATCAAGGAACGTGGAATTGAGGTTTCTTATTTTTTCGCGCTGTTTTCTGTAAAGGATATACGCCTTTGCGACGTCGGCGTAGTCGGCTTTGATAAGCACGGCTTCTACGCTGTCCTGTATATCTTCAACGGCGATGAGGTCGTTCTTTACCTTTGACTGAAAATCGGACGTTACCTTGAGCGCAAGGAAATCTATAACGTCGTCGTTGTACTGCACCTTCTGCGCGTCGAATGCGAGCCTGATCGCGTTTGCTATTTTGGAAATATCAAATTCTGCAATTTTGCCGTCTCTTTTAATAACTTTGTACATTTTTGTCCCCCATTTATAAATAAATTATGAATTTTCGGAAAAATCGTGATATTATCATATCACAAAAAAAACATCTTGTCAATAGCAAATGACAAGATGTTGTATAAAATATTCGACACGCCCATATATAGCACAAAATGTAGTGATATCACACCCCGCGAAGAGTTACGTTCGGGATCACTTTTTCTGCAAAAGCCTTGCAGCGTCTCATTTCTTCGTCATCGAGCGGATGAAGTCCGTTTCCGATAAGGTTGCCGGAATCCTTGAATTTCTGTATGAAATACGCTTCCGTCCCCTTGATGACCGACGCGATGATCTCGAAATCTTCGGGAACGTGAAATTCTTTTGTCGCGGTAGTACGGAATTCGTAAGGTATGCCGGACGAGTTGATAAGTTCTATGCTTTTGAGGAACGGAGAAACGTTTATGCCGTCGATCCCCACGGTGATGCCGTACTTTTCGGGCGTGTTCTTAACGTCCATAGCAATGTAATCGACAAGACGGTTTTCAAGTATCGGCGCAAGCTTCGACGGGAACGCGCCGTTCGTGTCGAGCTTGACGAGAAAGCCGAGAGAGCGAATTTCCTTTATGAAATCGGGCAGGTCGCCGTGTATGAGCGGCTCGCCGCCGGTAATGCACACGCCGTCGAGTATGCCCTGTCTCTTTTTAAGGTAGTCAAAAAACAGATCCGACGGATATTCGTCCTCTTTTTCGGTGACGAGAAAGGCGTTGTGGCAGAACGGGCAGCGGAGATTGCACCCGTATGTGAAGACGGTGCAGGCTGTCTTTCCCGGGTAATCAAGGAGAGTGAGTTTCTGAAGTCCGCTGATTTTCATTTGTTCTTCTGCCTTTCGATGAATTCGTCGAGTATTTCAGCCGCCGCTTCTATGTAAAGCGAGCATTTGCGTTTCTTATAATACTCCGAAGTGCGCTCTTCCGGAGTGGGATCGTCGTGAAGCACGTCAAGGTCGAGCAGCTCGCGGCAGATAAACGTGGAATATCTCTTTTTGAATTCAAGCCCGAGCTCCTGCACTCTTGCGTAATGCGCCGCCTTGAGCGACGTATCGGTTATGTCGGTATAGCCGTAAAGTATGCCGCATATCATAAACATACCCGTTACGGCTCCGCAGACTTCACGGAGCCTGCCCATTCCGCCTCCAAACGACGACGAAATACGCAGCGACAGCTCGCGCGAAAGTCCCGTTTCGTCCGAAAACGTCAGCAGCATCGACTGTGCGCAGCTGTACCCTTCGTAATATAATTTCACTGCCTGCTCCGAATGTTTGCTCATAAGAAAAATACCTCCGTAATTTGCGTACAGAGGTATTATAGCACACAGAAAACGCTTTTTCAAGTGCCGGACGAAAATCAGAGCCATTTCATAAGACTTTCGGTAAAATCCTTTTCCACGCCTATGATATCGTTCGCAAGTCCTTTGCTCGTTTCGTCCGCGTCGGTGTATCGGTTGAGATATTCGCCGACGGATTTCATTCCCATCGTGCAGCCGTCCATCATCAGCTTTGCCGCCGTGGACGATTTGCCGGAAAAGGCGAACCTGACTTCGGTTTTCACGCTGCTCATCGTTTTTGCCATAACAGGCGCATCCTTGTCGGCTTCGCCGGACGCTATCAACAGATCCGAGCAGCTTTGCCCGATACTGACGTGCTTTCCGTAATAATTACGAAGCATCTTTTTGAATTTTTCGTCGCCGACCTTTGAAATGGTCTGACTTATACTGTCGGCAGCCATCTTGCAGCCGGCACTGCATTCGCGGAGCAGTTCTCTTGTATCGTCATTCATAATCGTTTTACCTCCGATAATATATTATTGTGAAAATGTATTGACTTTATACTTAATTTGTGATAATATAAAATAAATTAGTTTGCATATACAATTCAAGGAGTGATTCAGCAATGAAAAAAACATTGGTTTCTCTGCTGCTCGTCATCGTTCTCGTTGTGTCCCTTTGCCTCACTTCCTGCAGCGAAGACACGGGCAAGATACTTGCAGAGACCGCAAGATCCGACTACGGCGAATACAGCAAAAAAGTCACTTCCAACGTATTTGACGCCATCGCCGACAGCTACGTGCCGCTTTCGATAATCGAAGACTCGCTGAAAGACGGCAAGATAAGCGTTGAATTTGACGCAGACAAAGCAAAAGGCGCAGTTGAGCTTTTCCTCAAAGACGGCAAATTTGCGTCGATCGTCAAGGACAAGACACAGAATAAAGAAATCGGTATTTACTGTGCAAACAAGGTACTTACCCTCGATCTGACCGATATCGGAGCCAAAAAACTCGATACTCCAATTTCGTTTGCTTTCGATTGGCTTGCCGATGCGATTAAACAGCCGGAGATCGACGACGAAACGATCCGGAAAATAGCCGATATCCTGAACAAAGTGCTGATCATCGACATTACCGATGAAAACGAACTGAAAGAATTTATCGGAAAATTAGGCGACTGCATCGACAGAACCATTGAAGAAAAGCCCGTTACGATCGGAAACGACGAGATAAAGAGCATCGTTGCCACCGTCAGCTTCGACAAGGATTCCCTTATTGACGTTGCAAAAGTAATACTCAGCGCAGTGGATTTAGACGCCATTATTGATATGATCGGCATCAAGACCGCAAAGCTCCCTGATCTCAGCGAGATCGAGGAAAAGATTTGCTCTGCCTTTGATTTCAGCGCGACCGCAGTTTACGCCGTTTCCGCCGACAATGGACTTCCCGTACTCTATACGCTCGACGCTTCGTTCACCGTTGACCCCTCCGTTTTCGTCAAGGGTACCGAAAAGATCGGTCTTGACCTGAAAGCCAACGTTGAATTCCCTGCCGATATGTCCGTTTACAAGCCTTTCAATGCGTCGCTCACGGCAAGCGGCAGTCTTTTGAAATACGTCCTCGGCTCTACCGTGCTTAAATCTCTTGAAGAAGACGACGAAATAACCGTTTCGCTCATCTGGGATCCCGATAACTCCTCCAAAGAAGAGTTTTCTTCCACCCTCAAGCTCCAGATCAAAGCCTTGGAAATGACGCTCACTCCGTTCTCGCTAAAGATAAAGCGCAGCAAAAAGAGCGGTGATTTCACCGTCAGCGCAAAAGCCGGTCTTCCCGGAAAAATGCACGAGATATCCGCAAACGGCAGCATAAAGAGCGAATTCAAAAAGACTTCGATAAAGATCGATTCCGTTGAATTCGATGAAGAAAAAAAGGATTTCGGCATCACGTTCACGTTTGAAAAGGGCTGTGATTTCCCCGAGATCCCCGAATCCAAAAGGATAAATTCCTTCAAGGATCTTCCCGGCGCATCGCCCCGCGGAAGCGAATCCGATTTCTGACATCAATACAAAACCGCCTCAAAGAAGTTGATTCTTTGAGGCGATTTTTTTATTCTTTGTATAGGTACATTTTGGTGTTATAGAGCTTTACGGGCGTGTCTTTGAAGTCAAAACACACCGCATAGACAGTGTCGCCGGCTTCGTAATAGTTGTCGGTGCCTTTGCCGCCGACGAAATAACCGTTCTTTTCAAGAAAGACGGTACAGTTGTCCGTGTGCGAAAGCGTCATCCGCGGCTTGTATTTCTTTGTCGCAAATTTATCAGAGAGTTTGCCGGAAATTTTGTCTTCGAGTGCTTTGCGCTTTTTGGGAAAAAGAATCGCTTTACTGTTATACGAATAAGGCACATATTCAGCCCGGACGGAGGTCACGGTGTCTTCAACTACCGTGAACTTGTTTTTGTTTATACACCGTGTGGTGCGTATTATGCCGAGCACCAGTATCCCGAAAATCCCGCCGACAAGAACGATAAACGCCGATATGAATATTCTGCCTGCCGTTGAAACGGCTGACAGCAGTGCGGCGATCAATATAGGCATAAAGAGTAAAAATATACTGCCTACGGGCAAAATGCTCATTATAGTTGCCGCGCGGTTTTCTTTCGCGAGTTCTTTTTTTATGCCGGAATAAGTAAGGTGCTGTATGTCTTCTTTTCTCAAATTATTATCTCCTTTCACTCAGTTATACAGTCGATAAGCGTTACTTTGTCGGCTGTGATCGGCTTATACTCGATCGAAACGATGTTTTTTGAAGGATAAGGGTTCTTGTATAACGTAATGTATGCCATTCCGTCGGGTGTCTCATAAGGCTTTGCCGCGCCGACGACGCTCATATACTGATCTTCGTTCTGCTTTGTAAGTCCGCTTCCCTTTATGTTGTAACCGTACTTGACGGGCAGATACGCTTTTGCACCGTCAGAGTACGTTACCTCGTAATTGCCGAGCAGCCATTCCGCGTCGTCGATATAATAGCCGTCGCAGAATGTTCTTGTTGCGGTCTCCTTATCCGACGTGTGGCGCACCGTGATAAGTCCGCTGCCGAGCGAATTGCGGTAGTCTTCGTGAAGAACGTCAACTATTTTGTCAATGAGCATCGGCTTGTCGTCGCTGTCAAAGGTGCTGCTCCAGAAAACGTACGCCGTGGAAGCGAGCATATAGTTCTGCTTGTTCCTCTGCATATACTCCGGCTCAAACGATCCCCAGTTTGAAGTGAATCCGCCTTCGATCTCCTTCGGGCGTTTTCTGTATTGTTTGATGCTTCCGGCGTTCACGTTGCCGTAGAACATTCTGTGACCGTAGTCAATGTTTCTTTGTTCGTCCTCCGGACCGACGAGGCTCCAATACCAATCGAGCAGTATGACGCTCTTGGGAAGCTTGTCGGCACATTCGCAAAGGCGCGGCACGTCTATCGGCGGATTGCCCGTTCCGCCTATCGGCCAGCCGTTTTCAAGGCGCACCTCGTACGTTTTTTCGCACCACATAAGCGCGAGTATGCCGCGTTCGTTGAGGTGGTCGTTTATCTTTTTGATATCGTTCACATAAAGTTCAACGGGATCTTTCCCCTTGCAGAGATCGCATTTGCCGAGCGTATAACATTCATCGTGACCGATATTGATATATTTCGGCTCAAACACTTCGATGACCTCGTCAAGAACGTCGTAAAGAAGCTCATAAGAAGCGGGGTTCGACGGGCAGTATGTGTCGGGATATGCGTCCTCTTTTCTCTCGTTGATCTCGGGGTGCGCCATAACGAGATAATCACAGTGCGAAAGGCTCGGCACTTCCGGTATGACTTCAAATCCGCGGCGTTTGCAGTAGTCAACAAGTTCTTTGAGCAGTTTCTTGCTGATGAATGATCCGCCGCCGTTGTCGGCGTGGATGGAGTTTTTCGTCCACGGGTAGGTATGATGCTCTATGCGGTCGGTTTCATAAGGGCTTTTGTGCATTTCTTTGCAGAATTCGATCCATTTTTCGTTTATTTCCGGATGCCGTTCGTATTCCATAGCGCCGCCGCATTCGATGATGAGCGAATTGAATTTGTAAAGCAGGAGCTTATCGACAGCGTTTTTGAAATCGTCAATATTTTTCTCACCGGGTATGAAAACGCGGTAGCCGCGTATGCTTTTATCGGGATAATCGAAAACGAAAAGATCGTACGCCTTGCCCGACGCGAACAGCATCCTTACGGTAGACACTCCGTATATAAGTCCCCTTTCGTCGTTTGCGTAAATATCGACTTTGCCGTCGCCGCAAAGGACTGCGTAGGATTCGGGAACGTTTTTGAAAGCGCTTCCCGCCTTTTTTATAATCTCTTCGGTATAACCGAGATTCAGCGTGAATTTTACTTTTCTGCCGTTTTCGGCAAAAGTATTTACAACATCGTGGAGATATTCGTTTGCAAAAAGTTCTTTGCATCCATCAATGGATGAAAAACGCGATATTTCATATTCGTTTTCGCCGCATTCTATCAATTCATAATCAAAAAATGTTTTTTTCATAATTTAATACCTCTCCGTTTTGTAAATTTTGTACAGCGTAACGCCTTACCATCAGTACATTTGCGATTGTATCTTATAATCGTGTGATTGTCAATAGCTTTTTGCAAAAATTGAAAAAAAGAAACCGTGGGCTTTCGCTCACGGTTTCTACCAAAACATTTAACTTTTATTCTTTTTCACGCGGTCTGCGTCAAATGAACAAGTATACACGAACTTCTGACGACGGGCATTTGGCGCAGAATGGACGAACCGAACCCGAAGCTGTACGAATGTACTGCGAGAGGTGAGCGTTCGTTCATAGCGTGAAATTTTATGCACTTGCAAAACGCGGTTTTGCAAGTGAGTTACTCGCACTTATCGCACTCGTTACATTTCATTTCACTCGTTTGGTCGGTGCGAGAACTCGCTTACGCTCGTTTTGAAGGAGTTTTTGAGGCGGCAAAGCTGCCTCAAAAACAAAATATTTTGTATTAAAAATGAAAGAAACCGCAGGTTTTTGCCTGCGGTTTCTACGAAAATATTATCTAATATGTTTTTTCACGCGGTCTGCGTCAAATGAACAAGTATACACGAACTTCTGACGACGGGCATTTGGCACAGAATGGACGAACCGAACCCGAAGCTGTACAATTGTACTGCGAGCGGTGAGCGTTCGTTCATAGCGTGAAAAATACAAATCATAAAATGAAAGAAACCGTGGGCTTTCGCTCACGGTTTCTACGAAAATATTATCTAATATGTTTTTTCACGCGGTCTGCGTCAAATGAACAAGTCAGAAATTATTTGCGGTTTTTAACAACCACAACCCCTGCAAGAGTAACAACGGAAACGATTGCGAGTGCGATCATTCCGGCATCGCCCTGAGGAGGCGTAGGAGGAACGGAAGGTTCTTCAGAAGGTTCAACG
>JAZUKE010000130.1:0-17358 GCA_045643125.1 Eubacteriales bacterium | reverse complement strand
GATAAAGGAAAGGTGCCGGTCGTCAATGCTGACGGCGGGTATGAGCTGGACAAGCTCGCGCTGGAAGACCTCACGGATGATGCTACCCACCGCCTCGTGTCGGATACCGAGAAGCAGTCGTGGAACAGTAAGCAGAACGCGATTTCCGACTTGGAGACAATTCGTACCGGCGCGACAGATACTGTCAAGTACACAGCGCAGACGCTCACGGTCGAGCAGAAAGCGCAGGCGCGTGAGAACATTGGGGCGGCTGATGAGTCGAAATATCGTACCGCAGAGAATCAGGACTTGATTGATAACGCGCAGAACGCGGCGATTTACGCACTTTTCCGAGCAAGCGGATGGAAGGGCGTTCAATCTGCTGTACGGCTTGGTCTTGCCCCGCAAATCTTCCCTGTCGGGTATGAATTTACGGTAACAAAAGTTATCGGAGACGAGACGATATACATTATATTTGTAGTCGTAGCGCATAACCATCACGTGGCTGCAGATGGATCGCTTTACTACACTATGACACTCGAAATGAAGTTCCTCTATGGAACATCAGCGGCTTATAAACCGGTCGTGTTCGACGCAACGGAAGCTCTCTATTATGCGGAGAACGGTCTCGAAGCGGGATCCTATTACTTCACCGTGAAAAATCAAGACTGGTACACAGCGGATAACGACGTCCCGTACTACTTCACTCTGACCGAGCCCGTCCCGGCAGGAGGTCAGCTCGTTTTGAGTATGACGTATAATCAGAGCTTGCAGAATAAGACGATCAAATCGTATTCGAGCCCGAGCTCAAACACAGCGATAGAAACAGCTACGCTCTCCGCGACGCCGATCGACGGAGCCGTAAATCTCGGAGAGCCGGACGGAAATACCGAGAATATGAATTTTATGCACAGAGCGATTTTCGGATCGAACAACTACGCTCAAAGCGCTATGAGACAATGGCTCAACGCGGACGGCAAGGTCGGCACGTTTTGGCAGCCGCAGACGAAGTTCGATCGCGCTCCCTCTTGGCACACCGGATCCGACGCGGCTTACGCTGGATTTGCTCACGGCTTGGGAGACGATTTCTTGAACGCGGTCAAAGCGGCGGTTATTCCGTGCAGAACAAACAGCGTTTACGAAGTGAACAGTCTCGACGGAACGGAATTCACCGTAAATCAGACGTATAATCTCGAAGATAAATTCTTCCTGCTTTCGCGTCCGGAGATCTACGGATCTTGGGATTCCTCTTCTTACAAGGACGGCGAGCTTCTCGATTACTACGACGGCACGACACAGCAGGAGAAGATCAAATACGACGAGTTCGGTTCTGCCTGCTACGCGTGGCTGCGCTCTCCTTCCCCGAGCAGCGGCGGCGGCGAGCGCCTCGTGTACACTTCCGGTGCGGTTGACGGCGACTACGCGGACTACGCTTACGGAGCCGCGGTCGCTTGTATAATCGCATAATCAAAAATCAGCCGCGATAGCGGCGGAAGGAGAATCAATGAGCGTCAGAAAGGGAGACCGTGGAGAAGGAAAACTGCAAGTTCTGAACAAAGCGAGAGAATTAAAGCGGTATTCTCTCGAACGCGTGAAAGCGTTTCCGAAATCGACACGTTGGCTCTACGCCGCTCCGATCGCAGAAGAGGTTCGCGCCGCTTGTATCTGCATACGTCACGCAAACTCTGTTTACGTGAGCGCCGAATGTTTGGAAGATCTGAAATACAGACACGCCGAACAGATAAAGGCGCACGCGAATCTCGACGCTCTCCTTGATCTGATAGACGACGTTTACGGCGCCGGATATATCTCCGGAGAACAGGTCGAGTTTTGGACGGGGCTCATACTCGGAACGGACGATCTGCTGAAAGCGTGGATCAAGTCGGACAAGGAAAAGTATTTGAAAAATAAAGGGTAATCGCTATTCTATTCGGTTCGGTTCTGCCTACAACGCGTGGCTGCGCTCTCCTAACCCGAGCAACGGCAACAACGAGCGCAACGTGAACACTTCCGGAGCGGTTGACAACAACAACGCGAACAACGCTAACGGAGCCGCGGTCGATTGTGAGAAACGTCAGATTCAAGTAGTCGAAAGACCAAAGCAGCACAGCTCACACAAGGAGCGATTATCCTATCTCGAAAGAGAAAACAATACGGGCGACGGGAGAACCTTTCGAGGTCGTCTTTCTGCAAGCGCTCGGAAACTTTATTATTATGTCATACGAAGAAGTGATATCGTTCGACGAGCTTTACAAGGGCTTGAAGCAAGCTTGTAAAAATGTTCGTTGGAAGGATTCTACGGTAGGATATGAGAATAATATCCTCAAAAACACGTATAAGCTCCGCCGGGATCTGATATCGGGATCGTATAAGATAGAAAAATATCAGCGGTTCACGATATACGAACCGAAGAAGCGGGAAATTGTGGCGACGAGGTTAAAAGATAGACAATTTCAGAGGTCGTTATGCGATAACGGATTTTACGATCAGATAACGAGATCGTTTATCTCCGATAATTGCGCTTGTATGAGAGGAAGAGGCGTCGATTACACGCTGAACCGGATCACGGCGCACTTGCGGAAATATCGTCAGCAATTCGGCTCCGACGGTTGGATTCTCAAATGCGATATCCGGCATTACTTCCAAAGCATACGGCACGACGTGGCAAAAGCGGCTATATGCAAGAGAGTAAAGGATCCGGAGATCGCGTTCAGAGCTTGCGAGATTGTAGATAGCTTCGGAGGAGATACGGGAATCGGTCTCGGATCGCAAGTGTCGCAGCTCGTCGCTCTCGCGGTTCTCGACGATTTGGATCACTATATCAAAGAACGTCTGCACGTGAAATATTACGTCAGGTATATGGACGATTTTCTCCTGTTGGATCCGGACAAAGATTTTCTCCGGAAATGCAAGGCGGAGATCGAGGAGAAGCTCGCGGCGCTCGGCTTGGAGCTGAACGGTAAAACGACGCTTTATCCGCTGAAACAGGGCGTAAAAATGCTTCAATGGCGTTTCATCATAACGGGATCCGGAAAGATCGTCCGCAAAATGAACAAAAGCAAACAATCACGACAGCGGCGGAAAATGCGGAAAATCTACGAAAAAGAAAAATTCGGAGATTACGCTCCGGGAACGACAAAAGAATCTCTCGTTTCGTGGCTTGCGAACGCTTCGCGCGGGAACACGTACTACGAACGGCAGAAAATGATTAAATACCATAATAATTTGGAGGTATCTTCTAATGAAAAACGAGGATTACAAACGTCTTGCGAAAATGGAATCGGCGGCTATGGCGCAGAGAGCGGAGCTTATGGAGACGCTCAAAGACAGCTATCAGAGGGCGGTCAATGAGAGAGACGAAGAGAGCGCCGCTGAATTGTGCCGGAAGATCAGAAACAAGCTTCTCGAAGAGAGCGACAGCTCTATGATCTTCGACCGTATGGGGCTCGTAGTTCCTTCCGGGACAACGTTCACGGCGTGGCTCGAATTCCTGCGCGGGCTCGGGAGAGTTCTCTCGAATAATTGGGCGCTTTACCGGAAGCAGCTCCGCGATCTTCCGGAACAGCCCGGCTTCCCGTTTGACGTCGTTTTCCCGGAGAAACCGGAATAATGACACTTATCGAAACTTGCGAGCGCCTCTCTGAAATCGTGAAGCTTCAAGCGGAGATCATTCAGAAGCAAGCGGAGATTATCGCGCAGAACGATATAGAGGACAGCTTCGGAGATCTCCGAAAAGAGGCGGAGCAAGCTCGGAAAGAAATCGAAAAAGAAATTTAAGGAGGGCAAACAATGAACGCGGCAACGGTAGGCGTAATCTGTTCGATTGCTTTCGGAGCACTCGGATTTCTGATATCATATTTCGCGTTTCAGAGAAACAAAAAGAAGGAGAACGTCGAAGAGGGAGAAAGCCGCGGCGCGATCGCTTCTGATATTGGCTACATTAAAGCGGGGGTTGACGATCTCAAACGGGAAACGAGAGAGACGCGAACCGTCGTAGGAGAGCTCACCGAGCGCGTGACACGCGTCGAGGAGAGCTGTAAACAAGCTCATCACCGAATCGACGAGATTCGGGAGAATAAATGAGAGAAAGAGGTTATCAAATGTTAAACTTTTTAGCGCAGAATTGGGATTCCGTGCTCGTCGTGCTGCTTTTTGTGGGCGTGATCGTTTTCTTTGCCGTGAAGGGAAAGAAGCAGATCGTCTATAAAATGCTTTTCGCACTCGTGACGGAGGCGGAAAAGATTTACGGATCCGGAACGGGCTCCGTGAAGTTCGCTTACGTCGTAGAGAAGGTATATTCCTATATGCCGGCAATCTTGAAGATCTTCATTACATACGACGCTCTGAAAGATATGATCGAGAGGGCGCTCGACGAAGCGAAGATCGCTTGGGGCAAGGAAGCGGGAATCGAAACATATTTGACAGCGGCTCCGGTAGTGGCGGAGGACGCAGACGAAGGATCGGAGGACGAGGAATAAATGTCTATGAGAATTACCATTGATCCCGGTCATACAAAAGGATCGAATCACTCTCCCTACGTAAGCAAATATTACGAAGGAACGCAAATGTTCTATCTCGCGCAGAAGCTCAAAGCGGAGCTCGAAAAGCGCGGATTTGAAGTTTTCGTGACGAGAGAGAAGGTCACGGACGATCCTTCGCTCGCGGAGCGCGGATCTATGGCGGGAAAGAACGGCTGCTGTATGTTCCTCTCGCTTCACTCAAACGCTCCCGGAGAGGCGACAGCAGAGGACGGATCGAAATACTATCCGGAAAACTGCACCGGAACGGTCGTATATTACTCTATGACAAGATCCGGAAATCTCGATCTCGCCGATCGCCTCGGTAAGAAGGTCTCCGAGCTTATGGGGCATTATTACAGAGGATCGAAAACGAGAGAATATCCGAACAAGCCGGGCGTCGATTATTACGGCGTTATCCGGAACGCGGCACAGAGCGGCTGTTCTTGTGCTATGCTGATAGAGCACGGCTTCCATACGCACATAGCAGACGCTGAATATCTGCTGATCGACGAGAATCTGCAAAAGCTCGCAGAGGCGGAAGCCGATATTATCGCGGAGTATTTCGCGGCTTATCCGAGCAAGGAAAGCACCGGAGAGATCGCCGTCGGCTCCGTCGTGAAGATCAAGGAAGGCGCCGTATATTGGAGCGGGAAAAATATTCCTGCTTGGGTTATGGCGAAGAATTGGCTCGTCGAGTGTATCGCAAGCACCGGACGCGCCGTAATCAACAAATCCGAGGACGGAAAATCGGCGATTATGTCGCCGATCGACGTTAAATATCTGACGCTCGCTTATCCTCCAACACCGAAGGACACGCCCGAAGAGGGCGAAGCTCCGGCAGCAGAGCCGGAAGCACCGAAGCAAGCGGAAGAAACAGAAGTGACGGTCACGATCAGACGCCGCGGCGATAGCTTCGAGATCGTCGGTCGTGAAAAGCTCGCGGAGCTTCTTAAATAGCTTTCCTCCTGCAAATATACAGAAAAGCTTTTGTCTCCTTAAAGCTTTTCAGAGGATCCGGAAACGGATCCTCTCTTTTTTGCACGAAAAAAGCAGAGGAGATTATCCTCTGCTTATAACCGCTCCGAAAACGCCGTTTGTGAATATGAAATACACGTGTTCGGATAGTTTGGTATTTGGTGATCCACCGGAGAATCGAACTCCGGACACCATGATTAAAAGTCATGTGCTCTACCGGCTGAGCTAGTGGATCATTGTGTCGCTCTTCACGACAGCCCCGATAGAATACCACACATTGCGAAATTTGTCAATACCTTTTTTGAAAATTTCTCAATTTATTTTGTGATTTTTAATAGAATCTGAAATTTGCGATCACTTTACCGAGAACGGACACGTTGCGCGAATATATCGGTTTCATTTCGGAATTTTCCGGCTGCAGTCTTATTCTGTCTCTTTCGCGGAAATAGCGCTTCACCGTGGCTTCGTCGTCTATCATAGCCACGACTATCTCGCCGTTATCGGCATAACTGCGTCCCTCGACAACGACGATATCGCCGTCGAGTATCCCCGCTTCCTTCATACTCTCGCCGACTACGCGGAGCGCGAACAAATTTGACATACCAAGGCACATACTTGCGGGAAAATCGACGTATCCTTCGTAATTCTGCACCGCGGTTATGGGTACGCCTGCGGTGACTTTGCCGAGCAGCGGCACGCGCAGCGTTCTTTCGTCGGGTGAATTTTTACTGTGTTCCAGAGACACCGCCCTTGATTTACCGTCGTTTTTGCGGATATATCCCTTTTCGTCAAGACGTCTGAGGTACAGATGCGCCGTCGAAGTCGATTTTATATCAAGCGCGGCGCAGATATCGCGCACCGACGGAGCATAGCCCATCGTTTCGATGGTATGCTCGACATATTCGTAAACCTTTTGTTCTTTTTCGGTAAGTTCGTTCATTCAGATACCTCCGTGGTGCCGGGAAAACATATATCAAACAGTTCTCTCGCACGTTTTTCTTCGCGTCGTACATAGAGCCAGCCGAACAGCGATTCGAGTCCGGTCGCTCTGTGATATTCAAGCGATGCCGCGGAGCGCGGCGTATGATTGGTCTTTGCATTGCGTCCGCGTTTGAACGCGGCTTCTTCCTCAGGCGTAAGGCTCGGCAGCAGTCTTTCCACTGCCGCGGACTGTGCCACCGCCGTGACGTACTCCTTTGCCTTCGGCGACAGAGACGATATATTGCAGTCGCCGCCGCACGTTATCCGTTCCCGAACGAGCAGCTCAAAATACGCGTCGCCTATATAGGCAAGCACGAGAGCCGGATATTCGTTGGCATTCGTCATACGCGTTTCCACTTGGGACCCTGCGCGGTGTCCTCAATCACGATCCCCATATCCTTGAGCTGATTTCTGATTTCATCGGCTCTTGCATAGTTCTTTGCCTTTTTGGCAGCGGTGCGTTCATCGACAAGTGCCTGTATCGGCTTGTCTTCTTCAGAAAGTTCGGTTTCTTTTTCCGTTTCCGCGGGTTTGTTTTTGAGCTTTTCGGCTTCTTTGACAAGGTCAAGAGACAAAACTTTATCGAATGATTCTATAAGAGCGAGTTTGGTTGCTCCGTTTATATCGGCTTTGAGAACGTCGTAAACGCTTGTTATCGCAACGGACGTGTTGAGGTCGTTATCAAGGGCTTCGCGGAATATTCCGTCGTATTTTGCAAACGCTTCCTTATCGACTTCCCCGCTCTTTCCAAGCTGGGTGATACGCGACACGAGCTTATTATACGAGCCTTTGGCGTTTTCGATACCGTCCCACGAGAAGACAAGTACCTTGCGGTAATGCGACATAAGGCAGAAATAACGATAAACCATAGGAGAAATGCCTTTGTTTTCGAGAACGGAAACGGTGAGAAATTCGCCCTTGGATTTTGACATTTTGCCCGTTTCGTCATTGAGGTGACGGATATGGAACCAGAAATCGCACCAATGGTGTCCGAGGTACGCTTCGCTCTGCGCTATTTCGTTGGTATGATGCGGAAATGCGTTGTCGATGCCGCCGCAATGGATATCAAGATGCTCTCCGAGCTCCTTGAGGCTTATGGCGGAACATTCGATATGCCAGCCTGGGTAGCCTACGCCCCACGGAGAATCCCATTTAAGTTCCTGGGAATCGAATTTTGATTTGGTGAACCAAAGCGCAAAGTCGTTTTTGTTCTTCTTGTTGCTGTCCTCACCTACGCCCTCGCGCGAGCCGACCTCGAGGTCTTCGGCGTTATGCTTGGAGAAAACGTAGTATTCGTCGAGTTTTGACGTGTCGAAATAGACGTTTCCGCCTGCCTGATACGCGTAGCCTTTTTCGATAAGGGCGGTTATCATTGCAATGAAATCGGCTATCCTCGACGTTGCGGGCACGATATGAGCGGGACGCGCTATATTGAGCTTGTCGCAGTCGGCAAAGAATGCCTTTGTATAGAAATCGGCAATTTCCATTACCGTCTTTTTTTCGCGTTTTGCACCGAGAAGCATCTTGTCGTCGCCTTCGTCGCTGTCGCCCGTGAGGTGTCCGACGTCAGTGATGTTCATTGCTCGTTTTACGTCATAGCCGGCATATCCGAGGTACTTTTCGAGTATGTCCTCCATAATATACGATCTGAGGTTGCCTATGTGCGCAAAATGATACACGGTAGGCCCGCAGGTATACATCGTGACTTTGTTCGATGCCGGTGTGAAATCGTCTTTTGTTCGTGTGAGTGAGTTATAAAGTTTCATCGTCTTTGCACTTTCTTATTTTGTAGGATCTATGTACTGCCAATAGCTTTTTATATACTTATAACCGGAAAATACGGTGAAAGCCGCCGTGACCACCATTGTAATGAGCGAAAGGAAACCGCCGAGCGGAAGCACTATCGGTTCGAGTATCACGGTCACTATGCACACTATCTGCGACACGGTCTTGAGCTTGCCCCAGATATTTGCCGGTATGACTATCTGCTGATCGCTCGAAGCGACGACAAGGCGAAGCGACGTTACCATAAGTTCACGGAAGATTATCACAAGCGACATCCAGAAAAACACGTTTTTGAGGAAGCCGTGCGACAGAGTTTCGCCTGTCGGGATAATGAAATCGGAAAAAATGATCGCAAGGAGCGCCGCAAACACCATAAACTTATCCGCGAGCGGATCCATAAACTTTCCGAAACGTGTCACGAGTCCGCATTTGCGGGCGATCTTGCCGTCAACGAAATCGGTTATCGCGGCGAGAATGAATATCGCGGACGCCAATATCCTCGACCAGGTTATATGCGACCTGCCGAAAATGGGATAGATCATAAAGAAGACGAAAAACGGGACGAGAACAGCACGGATAAGTGTCAGCTTGTTCGGAAGATTAAGTTTCATTTTTTCTCCATTCTGCCGTCGTAAAAAGACGGCAACAAAAGTAACTCGGGTTTATTTTGAATTTATGTCTGCAAATCCGGAATAATATTTGACGTATTCTCTCATTATACATCTGCCGTAATACTGACGTTCGTTATTATACGACGCAAGCGGGAACGGGGAGAGATAATGCGGTATATCGAAAACGATTATCGAGCCGGAAAGTTTTGCTTCATAGCCGAACGAACGCACAAGCTCGTCGTAACGCTTATAGGTATAGGTCTGCTCGAAAACCTCGGCATCGTGCCAGAATTCGGCGCCCGCTTTCCTTACGTTCTTTGCCCATTCTTCGCAGTATTTGCCGTATTCGTCAAACACCGCGTCGGTGACGTAAAGCTCGTTCGTCCTGCCGAGACAGTCCTGAGCGGCAACTATGTCAACGACAGGCCTTTCGCCTTCTTTTTCGGGCTTTATCATATTGTACATAGCGCTGCCCGCCGAGGTATATACGCCGCTTCTCCATATTGCGGGAGCGATCATTACCTTTGCGTCCGGATCAAGCTCGCGGATGAGGTCGGACTGTGCTTTATACACCATTCGTCCGTATTTTACACCATTGGCGTAAGTCATCCAATAGTCGCACTGCTCGTCGGCAAGATAATATCCCACAAAGGATTTATGATGTCCGTACTGCTCGAACAGATCGCGTATGACGTATTCGGAATCGTGTATGACTCCGTTTATAAGGTCGATCTTTGCGACCGGCGACGCGAAATCGACGCCCGATATGGTACCCATATAAACGTCCATATCAAGTTCGTCCGCGGCGTTCAGTATCGCTTCGTATACGTCGGTACAGCCGTAGACCTGTTCGTATTTATAGCCTGCGTCAACGGTGCGCCCAGTTTTGAGCAGAGTCTTTTTATCGTTGTAATCGGCAGCGCCCGAAAGCACGAGGTATTCCATACCGAGGTCTTTCATACCTTTCAGCTGCAGATACCACGAATATTCGCTGTTCATTTCCGAAACGGTGCTTACCATTCCGGTGAATATCTGTGCAAAGCCGCCTCTGACAACGGGGAGAGCCGGAGCATCGGCGTATATCTGCACTTCGGAAACATTGGCGTTTTCGCTTTCAAAAGATACGCTTATTTTTTCGCCGTCAAGATTATCGAAATACAGATAAGCCGTTTCGATATTTCCCGCTTCGGCGGTATAGACGGTGACGTTTTCGATCTTTTTGCCGTCACATTCGAGTTCCCACGAATCCATTTTGCCGTTATACGTCACGGAAGCACCGCAGAAGGAGTGCTTTTCGCTGCAGTTGAATTCGAACGTCCCTTTTTCGGGAAGCGGTGCAAATCTGTAAAACGCTCCGTCGGTAAGGAGTATCTCGGCTTTGCCGTCAAGCGTCATTTCCCTGCCGGAGGCTGCATTTGAATCGGAAACACGGTTTTTCCGTGAAATAAACTCATAATCGGCTTTGACTTCGTTTTCGCAGCCGTAAACGTATATCTCATCCGTCGTGATGCTTGCGGAATAGAAATATATGCGTATATAGCGTGCTTTCACCGTATCGGGACGGGTGACGGAATATTTGCGCGAACAGCTCCCGGATTTGCCGGAAAAAGTACGCAGATACGACTGACCGAGATCCTTCCATTCTTCTCCGTTATCGGAATATCTTACGGTGATGCGTTCGGGAGATGAAGACGAATACAGACCGAAGTTCACTTCCGAAACATTGCAGACTTTTCCGAGATCCATATCAAGTATCACGCCGTTTTTGCCGGTGATCTCATCCTTCCCGGAAGAGCGTGTCTGCACAAGTGCGTCTTTGCCTGCAGCCGCGAATGTGACGCCGTCGGTGAGCTTGGTATTGTTGTCATCGGGGTAATTCTGTGCCGCCTGTAAAGTATATACGGCATTTTCGGTAAGAAGGAGCCTGCTGTTTTCACGGCTGCCGAAAATTTTGATCCTGCTTATTTCGATCCCGTCGCCGAACGGGATGACGAACAGCACCGATTTTGCGGAAAACGACTTTTTCCCGCTTTTGCCGAAAGTGCCTGCGTAAAAAGTATAGTTATATCCGTCGGTGGAATAGAACACCTCGCAGCTTTCGGCGTTTGAAACAAGCTCGAACGATTCGATATCGGAAATGAAGCCGAGATCAACGTATATCCCCGCTTTGGTGTTATCGAGTTCAAGTTCTCTCGTGTTTCCCGACCAGTCGCCAGACGTGAACACGGCTTTGCCCGTCTTGCTGAGCGACGGCGTAAGGCTCACCGTTTTTTCATTTTTGCCGTCAGTAAGAACGGTGATATAGTCGTCGCCTTCGACTTTTATGCCGTACTCGTAGTAATACGGGCAGCCTTCGGCAAGGTCGCAGGGGACGTACTCTTCCGACGATTCCTCCGTGCTGTTTTCGGTAATGATTTCCGAAAGTTCTTCTGAGCCAAGACTTGTGTCGTCAGTTTCGCTATTTGTACAGGAAGTCATAATAACACCGCCGATGAGAATAATGGCAAAAATCAGTGAAAACAGTTTTTTCATAAATTCTCCCGTATTTTAATTGAAGACGGCGACACCGACAAGGTCGTAATCCATAACCTCGTTTATTTTAACGTCAACGAATTTGCCGGATTTTACGTTTCTGGAGGAAAGGAAATATACCTTTCCGTCGATATCGGGGCAGTCGCCTTCGCTTCTGCCGAAGAAATGCTCCGATACTTCGTCGTAGCCCTCACATATAACCCTGAGAGTTTTGCCGACTTTGGCGTCATTGTGTTTCTTATGTATGAGCTTCTGCTCGCGCATTATCGCGCTGCAGCGCTTTTTCTTTATCTTTGCGGGGACCTGATCGTCAAACGAATACGCGGGCGTGTCTTCCTCACGCGAATACTCGAAAGCACCGAGACGCTCGAATTTCGTTTCCTTTACGAATTCAAGCAGTTCGTTGAAATCCTCGTCCGTTTCACCCGGGAAACCTACGATAAGCGTGGTGCGGATGATTATTCCCGGTATCTTTTCGCGCAGTTTGGCAATGACGTTTCTTATGAGTGTTCCGTCACCTCTGCGGTTCATTCTTTTGAGGATCTTATTGCTTATATGCTGAATTGGGATATCTATGTATTTTACGACCTTGGGATTGGATGCGATCTCTTCGATAAGTCCGTCGGTGATAAGTTCGGGATAGCAGTAAAGCACTCTTATCCATTCGATTTTTTCTATGGAAGCAAGCTCGTGAAGGAGAGCATCGAGACAGGGCGTGCCGTAAAGATCGACGCCGTAGCGTGTGGTGTCCTGCGCCACAAGGCAGATCTCCTTTACGCCGAGTTCGGTAAGTTCCTTTACCTCGTCCACTATTTCGGACATTTCCCTGCTTCTGAATTTTCCGCGGAGCTTCGGGATTATACAGTATGTGCAGTGGTTGTCGCAGCCTTCGGCTATCTGAACGTAGGCAAAATGCTCCTGCGTCGTGACGACTCTGCTTCCGCCGAGAGGCGATTTGCTGCAGTCTCCGAAACGGCTGAACTGCTTTTTGTCGTAAGCGTACTGCACTGCTTCGACGATATCATCATAGGAGCCGGTGCCTATCACCGCATCGACTTCGGGAAGCTCCTTGAATATCTCATCCCTGTATCTTTCGGCAAGGCAACCCGCAACGACTATACCCTTTAAGTCGCGGTTTGCTTTGAGCCACGCGATATCGAGTATATTGTCTATCGCTTCCTGCTTCGCCGACTGTATGAAAGCGCAGGTATTTATTACCATTACGTCGGCTTCGATGTCTTCGGCGACTATCTCATAGCCTGCTTCGGCGCATTTTGAAATCATCGTTTCCGTATTAACAAGGTTCTTGGGACATCCGAGGGAAACGAATCCCACTTTTATTGCCATATTCTACTCCTCAACATAGTCGGACAAAGCTGATTTTATCTCATCCCAGCCGTATCCGTTACGATATAATGTATTCATAAACTTCGATACCGAAGCACGGTCGGAAAGATCGTATTTCGATACGCTTTTTTCTATCAGCGCCAGCAGATTTTCGTGATACGTTTCGTCGTCAACGGATCCGCAGGCGTTTTCGATATCGTTTCTGCAAAATCCTTTTGTGAAAAGATACTGCGCTATGCGTTTTCTGCCCCAAAGGCGTGTACGCGCAAGCTCGGAAGCGTATCTCTCGGCAAGCGATGTGTCGTCGATGTATCCGCGTTTGACGAGAAGCTTCATCACTTCGTCGATGACGTCTTCTTCAAATTTGCCTTTGAGTTTTTCGCGCATTTTCTTTTCGGAATGGTCGCCGTACGAAAGGTAGGATTCCGACTTTTTGATGCAGCGCAGTTTATTGTCGCAGAACGAAAGTTTGTCTGTGTCGGCTTCTCCCGTTTCGGCGATGCCGAGACTTAAGAAATCGGCTTCCGTTATGCGGTATTCTCCGCCGCAGACGACGGTTATTTCGTGGCTTGCCTTATCTGCCGTGACAGACGTTACGGGAAGGATCATCAGTAATCTTCTTCCATATCGTCTTCGCCCATATCAAAGCCGTTGCCGGATTTGAGATAAGCGTCGCGTATCTTCTGTTCTATCTCGGAAGCGAGTTCTCTGTTTTCGGCAAAGAGTTTTCTTACGTTGTCCTTGCCCTGTGCAAGACGCTGTCCGTCGTAGGAGAACCAGGAACCGGCTTTTTCGATGATGTTGAATTTTACGCCGAGATCGCAGAGTTCGCTGTCCTTGGATATGCCTTTGCCGTATATGATATCGAATTCGGCAGTTCTGAACGGAGGAGCCACTTTGTTCTTGACGACCTTGCACTTGACGTGGTTGCCGACGAATTCGGTGCCGTCCTTGAGCTGTTCGCCTTTTCTGACGTCTATTCTTACGGAAGCGTAGAATTTGAGTGCGCGTCCGCCGGTAGTGACTTCGGGGTTGCCGTAAACTATGCCGACCTTTTCACGAAGCTGGTTGATGAAGATAACGATGCAGTTGGATTTGGAGATCGCGCCGGAGAGCTTGCGCAGTGCCTGCGACATAAGACGTGCGTGGAGACCGACATGGGACGCGCCCATATCGCCTTCTATCTCGCTTCTCGGGACGAGTGCGGCAACGGAGTCGATAACGACTATATCGACGGCACCGGAGCGGACGAGCGAATCGCACACTTCAAGAGCGGTCTCGCCATCGTCGGGCTGTGACACGAGAAGATCGTTTATGTTCACGCCGAGAGCCTGCGCGTATATGGGATCGAGAGCGTGTTCCGCGTCGATGAACACCGCGGCGCCGCCTTCCTTCTGTACTTCCGCGATCATATGGAGGGCGACGGTGGTCTTACCGGAGGATTCCGGCCCGAAGATCTCAACTATTCTTCCTTTGGGGACACCGCCGATACCGAGAGCGAGATCGAGCGAAAGGCTGCCGGTCGATACTGCCTTGACTTCCATATCGGCATTATCGCCGAGACGCATTACTATGCCCTTTCCCTCTTTCTTTTCAAGCTGGGCAAGAGCCGTTTCGAGTGCTTTTCTTTTGTTCTCTCTGCTGATATCGTTTTCTGCCATAATAGTTTCCTTCCATATTGTAATATTTATAATTCGTCATAATATCATCGAACTAATGTTCAGTTGTATTCTATCATATCGTATGATGATTGTCAAGTATTTCAGAATAATTTGTATATGTTCATATTATGTCAAATATAGACAAAATAGCCCAATTAAATCTTTCTATTTGTTCATTTGCACTATTTACATAACCGCTCGGATGTTATATAATCATTATACGATATATTTTGTCGTAATTTGAATAAGTGGGGTAATAAAAAATGAAGGAAACCAGCAACCACGGCGAGCTTTGTCTTATCGTTCTCAAAAGTTCAAGAGAGCTCGGCGTACTTGTAGATGAAAAGATCAAGGCTCTTCGCAACGAACAGGATTCCGAAGGATCCTATATTCTTCCCATCGAAGAAATACGTTTCAACAACGGCGAAGGCAAAGTGAAACTCGATGAATCCGTAAGAGGCAAGGACGTTTATATCATTGCCGACGTCGGTAACTACTCCGTCACCTACAATATGTTCGGGTATGAAAACCATATGGGTCCCGATGAACATTATCAGGACATCAAGCGCGTGCTTTCCGCCATCGGCGGCAAGGCAAACCGCATAACCCTCATTATGCCGCTTCTTTATGCTTCCCGTCAGCACAAGAGAAAAGGCCGTGAATCCCTCGACTGCGCTCTTGCACTCAACGAACTTGAAAATCTCGGCGTTGACACCATCATTTCGTTCGACGTTCACGATCCCACGATATATAACTCCATCCCCAATTCTTCTTTTGAAAATATCTTCCCGACATATTCGATGCTCAAATGCTTCATAGCAAACGAGGGCAACAACATCATCAAAGACAATATGACCGTCATCTCCCCCGATACCGGCGCTATGGACAGAGCCATCTACTACGCAAACGTGCTCGGCGTTGACGTCGGTATGTTCTATAAACGCCGTGACCATACCCGTATCGTCAACGGCAAGAATCCCATCGTCCAGCACGAATACATAGGCGGTCCGCTTGAAGGCAAAAAGGTTATGATCATCGACGATATGATCGCTTCCGGCGAATCCGTCATCGACATCATCAGCGAGATCTCCAAGAAGAACGTAAAAGAGATCTACGTCGCCTGCACGTTCGCCCTCTTTACCGAAGGCGTCGCAAAATTCGACAAAGCGTATGAGGAAGGCAAGCTCACCAAGCTCTACACCACCAACCTTTCCTATATCCCCGAAGACTTCAAAAAGCGTCCCTGGTTCGTCGAAGTCGATCTTTCCAAGTTCATTGCAAAGATAATCAACACCCTTTCTCACGACGAATCCATTTCTCCGCTCCTCGACGCTACCACGAAGATCAGAAGACTCCTCAAAAACGCTTCTCTTAACTGATTTTTTTTGAAAAAACTCAAAAAAGCTATTGACAAATCGGTTTGGATTTGTTAATATATTACGAATGGAAAAACGGCACAGGAAGTGTGACCGTGTTTTCCTCCTTACTCCGGAGAGATTCCGGGGTCATAAGTCCAAAAGGAGGTGCAGATTATGGAACAGACAAAAACGCTGTATGAAACTCTTTTCATCGTCAACAATACGATCGGTGAAGAAGCAGTAAAGGAAGTAGTGGAAAAATTCTCCACCCTTATTTCCGAGAACAGCGAGATCGAATCCGTAAACGAATGGGGTACAAGACGTCTTGCTTATCCTATCGAGGATTTGACCGAAGGTTATTATGTTCTGATCAGATTCTTCTCTGCTCACGATTTCCCCGCTGAGCTTGAAAGACTCTTCAACATCAATGACTCTATTCTTCGCAACATAATCATCAAAGTCGAAGAATAATTCTCAATTCAGGTAATTACATCCGGGAGGTAAAGTATTATGGCATTCAACTTAGTCGTTCTCGTAGGCAACCTTGTTGCCGATCCCGAGCTCAAAACGACTCCCAACGGAATCCCCGTCACGTCGTTCAGAATAGCCGTCGGCAGACGCTATACTCAAGGTGAACAGCAGCAGGCCGATTTCATCGACATCGTATGTTGGAGAAAGACCGCTGAGTTCGTTACCAAATACTTTTCCAAAGGCAAGCCCATTCTTGTCCGCGGTACGCTGCAGACAAGGTCCTGGACAGACAACAACAACCAGAAGCGTTATGCAACGGAAGTCGTGGCTGACGAAGTTTCGTTCGTCGGAAGCAAGGGTGATTCCCCTGCCGGCACTTCCGTTCCCACCTACGGCACTCCGATGAAGTCGGAAGGTTCCTTTGAGGAACTTTCGTCCGACGACGAACTGCCGTTCTAATTCTTACAGAAGGAGAATAAGACATGGATAAAGATATGAAGGATAGCGGCAAAAGCTTCCGTCCCCGCAGAAAAAAGAAAGTCTGCATCTTCTGTGCCGAAAAAGTTGAGCACATTGATTACAAGGACGTAGCCCGCATCAGAAAGAATCTTACCGAAAGAGCTAAGATACTTCCCAGACGTGTCACCGGTACTTGCGCAAAGCATCAGAGACAGCTGACCGAAGCAGTCAAACGCGCTCGCAAAGTTGCTCTTATACCGTACATCACTGACTAAAACCAAAATACCGGCTTCATTTACGGAGCCGGTTTTTTCATACGGTGGTAATTATGGAAATCGATCCGAGAATAACGAAAATAATGAACAAAAACGGCATAAGTCTTTTCGGCGTTGTCGCCTATAAGGACTGCGCCGCCGCCAATAAAAGATTGTACGAGGAATGCAAGGATATGAAATCCGTCATAATCTTTGCCGTCCCGTACAAGACGGAAAACGTGCCCGACGACGGTTACAAAATGTCGTGCTACGCAAGGGTTTACGATTATCACGCCTTTTTCGCGCATCTTTTCGATTCCCTGATCAAAGACTTTGAAAGCGAATTTCCATTCAATGTTTTCAGGGGCTATGCCGACCATTCGCCGATAAACGAAAAGCAGGCAGCTGCAAATGCGTCACTCGGA
>JAZUKE010000129.1:0-26029 GCA_045643125.1 Eubacteriales bacterium | reverse complement strand
TCAGTTGGAAATGTTGACCGAAAACGATATCCGGAATACGATATCATTACTTAACGAAGTAAGCCGAATGCTTACCGCTTTGATTTTGAAAAACGACAATTAGAGTTCTCAAACTTCAATTCAGCAATTTTCTGAAAACTGAAAGCTGAAAACTGAAAACTTTTATACTTTCAACAGGAGAAAGCACAATGTACTACTACATAAAAGGCACGCTCGTTAAGCTTGCAAACAATTTTGCGGTCATAGATGCCGGCGGTGTCGGCTACAAGCTGTGGGTAACGCAGCTCACCTACGCGCACCTCGCGTCGTTCCTCGGCAAAGAGACGCTGCTTTACACATATCTCCGCGTGGCAGAAGACGCGGAAGAGCTTTTCGGCTTTGCGGACGAAGACGAACGCGACACGTTCATAAAGCTGCTCACCGTTTCGGGCGTCGGTCCCAAAGCGGCGTCCTCGATACTTTCGCTCTATTCGCCGGAATCCCTTGCGTCGCTCATAATGAACGGCGACGACAGGTCGATAGCCAAGGCAAGCGGCGTCGGGCTTAAGACGGCGCAGCGCGTCATAATCGAGCTGAAAGGAAAGCTCGACCTCTCATCGTCCGAGTCTTCGGCTGTCGGCGGCTCGCTCGGCGACGCACTCAACACGCTCATCGTACTCGGTTACACGAGAAGCGAAGCCGAAAAGGCACTCCACGGCGTCGATCCCACCCTGCCGGTGGAAGACATAATCACGTTGACGCTGAAAAAGCTGAGTAAATTTTAGGAGAAAACCGTATGCCCATAAATCAGAACGAGCCGTATTACGGCAACGAAAGCGAATACGATTACGAATCGCGCATCACCGGCGGCGATTATATGGACGACGTTGACGACGCCGAGACGTCTCTGCGTCCGAAGTCGATAGACGAATACGTCGGTCAGGAAAAGGTCAAGGAAAATCTGCACGTTTTCATCGACGCCTGCAAGATCCGCGGCGACAACCTCGACCACGTCCTGCTCCACGGGCCCCCGGGACTCGGGAAAACGACGCTTTCGTGCATTATCGCAAACGAACTCGGCGTAAATCTCAAAATCACGTCGGGACCGGCGATAGAAAAGCCCGGCGATCTTGCCGCGTTGCTGACGTCGCTGAACACGAACGACATACTTTTCATAGACGAAATACACCGTCTTCCCCGCACGGTGGAAGAGGTGCTTTACCCCGCGATGGAGGACTTTGCGCTTGACCTTATGAACAGCAAGGGTCCCATGGCGCGGTCGATAAGGATTCCGCTCAAACGCTTCACGCTGATCGGCGCGACGACCAAGGCGGGACGTCTTTCGGCGCCGCTGCGCGACAGGTTCGGTATGAGCTTCCGCCTGGAGCTTTACACTCCCGAAGAACTGCAGAAGATCGTCACGCGGTCCGCCGGCATTCTCGGAACGGAGATAACGCCGTCCGGCGCTTACGAGATCGCAAGGAGGTCAAGAGGCACTCCGCGTATCGCCAACCGTTTCTTGAAGAGGGTGCGCGACTTTGCGACGGTCAAGGGCGACGGCATCATAACCGAAGAAATAGCGGACCTTGCGCTGAGATCGCTCGACGTGGACTATCTGGGGCTTGACTCCGTTGACAGACGTATGCTGACCGCCATCATCAAGCATTTCGGCGGCGGCCCCGTGGGACTTGAAACGCTTTCGGCGATAACGGGCGAAGAAGCGGTGACGATAGAAGACGTGTACGAGCCGTACCTGATGCAGCTCGGGTTCCTCAACCGCACTCCGCGCGGAAGAATGGCTACGGCTTCCGCCTACAATCATCTGGGGCTGAAAGTCCCTGCCGGAACGGTGGGCGGCGAGCAGGTCGTTTTTGAAAGCAAACAATAACATACCGAGGTATTCACATAAATGTTCAAAGCAGATAACTGGAAAGATTACGAGCTTATAGATGCGTCAGACGGCGAAAAGCTGGAACGGTGGGGCAAATTCATCCTCATCCGTCCCGATCCGCAGATAATATGGTCGTCGCCGCGCAAAAATCCGCTGTGGAAGAAAGCCGACGGCATATACCGCCGTTCGTCCTCCGGCGGCGGAGAATGGATAAAAAAAGACATTCCCGAGGAATGGACCGTCGGCTACGGCGATATGAAGTTCCTGCTGTCGCCGATGGGCTTCAAGCACACGGGGCTTTTCCCCGAGCAGGCGGCAAACTGGGACTATATGCAAAGCCTTATAAAATCGTCCGAACGCAGACTTAAGGTGCTGAACCTGTTTGCCTACACGGGCGGCGCGACGGTCGCAGCCGCAAAGGCGGGCGCTTTCGTCTGCCACGTTGACGCTTCAAAGGGGATGGTACAGCGTGCGAAGCAGAACGCTTCCCTTTCAAACCTCCCGGGCGACAGCATAAGATTCATCGTTGACGACTGCCTTAAATTCGTCGAGCGCGAAATACGCCGCGGCAGTTTTTACGACGGCATCATCCTCGATCCCCCGTCCTTCGGCAGAGGGCCGAAAGGCGAAAAATGGGTGCTTGAGGAATGTGTTGACGAGCTTGTGGGCAAGATAAGCGGCGTACTCAGCGAAAAGCCGGAATTCGTCATCCTCAATTCCTACACCACGGGACTTTCTCCCTCGGTGTGCGGCTACATACTCAGCAAAACTCTCTGTCCGCGTTTCGGCGGAAAGGTCGAAGCCGAAGAGCTTGGGCTGCCCGTTACCGAAACGGGGCTGTATCTCCCGTGCGGTTCTGCCGCAAGGTGGACACGATGAAAATACAGCCGAAGACGGCAAAGTTCTTACTCATCTCTTCCGCGGCAGTCTTTGCGGCGGCCGCCATACTGCTTTATGCGTCGGGCAGGACGTCGCTTCAGCTCATCTTTGCTTTCTTCTCTTCCGCCTGCATAACGCTCTGCGCGCATTTTGCCAAAGACACGGCAGAAGCCAAAAAATACATCATCGCCGCGTGCGTCGTCTACACGGCAGGAATTCTTTTTTCCACGGTGATAAAAAAAGATGTCTCTTTTCTGTTCCCGCTTGACGGCAAGGAGCTGTGGGTCAAGGATCATCTGCTGCTGAAACCGTTTGAAAACATCAGAGCCTATTGCAGAATGTTGTATTCGTCGGAATTTTTGTACGGATTTACAAATCTGTTCGGAAATCTGCTCGTTTTCACTCCTTTTGCGCTGTTTTTGCCCAAGATATTCAAAAAAGCGAACACAAGGGGCGGATTTTTTGCGATGATGCTCGGATTTCTTCTGATCGTGGAAACTGGCGAGTTACTGCTTATGTGCGGATTTTTTGAAACAGACGACATACTGCTGAACCTCGGCGGAACGTGGGTGGCTTATGAACTTATGCAGGGCGACGGCAGCAGAAACACGATAAACGAAAAACTGCATCTTGAAGAAGCCGGTACACCGCCGGCGAAAGGACAAAAATGACATTCATCAGTGCGAAAGACGTCACTTTCCGTTACAACGACGAAAGAGGCGACGTCATACACAACGTTGACATTGAAATAGAAAAAGGTACATATACCGCGATAATCGGTCACAACGGGAGCGGAAAATCGACGCTTTCCAAACTGCTCTGCGGGCTTCTCGTCCCGACGTCGGGCAAAGTGACCGTGAGCGGGCTTGACACGTCGGACGAAGAAAACGATTACGCTATCCGCCGCAAATGCGGAATGGTGTTCCAGAACCCGGACAACCAGATAGTCGCGTCCGTGGTCGAGGAAGACGTGGCGTTTGCGCCCGAAAACCTCGGTATCCCGTCGGAGGAGATACGCAAAAGAGTCGATTCGGTGCTTGCCGCCGTCGGTATGGAGGAATACGCAAAACATTCCACCTATAAGCTGTCGGGCGGACAGAAGCAGCGCGTCGCCATTGCGGGGATCCTTGCGATGGAGCCGGAATGTATAATTTTCGACGAAGCGACGGCGATGCTCGATCCCACGGGACAGCACGACATACTCGAAGCGATGCGTAAACTGAACAGAGAAAAAGGCATCACCGTGATAACGATAACTCACAATATGCACGAAGCGGTCGAAGCCGACAGAGTGTGCGTGATGGATCACGGCAGGATAATCGCGGACGGAACGCCGGTGGAGGTGTTCTCGGATGTGGAAGGTATGAAAAAAGCAAGGCTGACCGTGCCGCAGGTGACGGAGCTGATGTATCTGCTGAAAAAGGCGGGCAAGAACTGTAACACGTCCGTGCTGCACGCGATGGAAGCCGCCGATATGACGGAAGTACTATTCAGATGAACGACGCCGCTATGACACTTGAAAACGTGACCGTGGTGTACGGCGAAGGCACGCCGTTTCGCAAGGTCGCGCTCGATAACGTGAATTTTTCATTCCCCAAAGGTAAGATAACGGGGATAATAGGTCACACGGGGAGCGGGAAATCCACGCTTGCCCAGCTTCTCAACGGACTGCTCAAGTCAACGTCCGGTGTGGTGAGGCTCGGTGACGACGATATAAACAAGGATAAGGATTTTACGAACAAAGTACGTTTCCGCGTGGGGCTTGTGTTCCAATACCCCGAATACCAGCTTTTTGAAGAAAGCGTGGAAAAGGATATAGCCTTCGGTCCGCGTAATATGGGACTTGACGAAGAAGAAGTAGCGTCGCGTGTGAAAAAAGCCGCGTACTTCTGCGGTCTTGACGGCGAAACGCTGAAAATGTCGCCGTTTGAGATATCGGGCGGTCAGAAGCGCCGCGCCGCGATAGCCGGAGTGGTGGCGATGCAGCCGGAATTTCTGGTACTTGACGAGCCCGCCGCCGGACTTGATCCGATGGGAAAAGAAGAGATCTTCGACGGTCTTGTAAAATACAAGGAAGACACGGGCGCGACTATGGCGCTCATAAGCCACAGTATGGAGGATATCGCCAAGTATTCCGACTACATACTCGTGCTGAAAGAGGGCAGAGTATTTATGTCGGGCAAGGTGGAGGATATCTTCGCTTCCTCGGAAAAGCTGTTTGAAGCGTCGCTCGACGTGCCGCAGATAACAAAACTGTTCATCGAGCTGAAAAAGAGGAACGTCGTTGACAGAAGCGATATCTACACCGTGAATTACGCCGCAAAAACCATACTGAACGCTCTGGACGAACGTCGGAAGTAAGACGTCAAAGCCAAACGAATAAGCGCGAAAAGGAAAAGAAATGATAAAGGATATCACACTCGGTCAGTTTTTTCCGGGAACTTCCCTGCTGCACAGAACTGATCCGCGATTCAAAATAATAATACTCGTCGTGTTTCTCGTGACGGTGCTTTGCGCGTCCTCGACGGCGGCTTTCTGCGTCATCCCCGTGCTGACGCTCGGGCTTCTCGTCCTTTCGAGGATAAGCTTCAGAATACTGTTCAAATCGGTGAAACCGCTCGTGTTCATACTGATCTTCACGATGGTCATAAACCTTTTCTTCGTAAAAGGCGATACTCTGCTCGTGCATCTCGGTTTTATAAAGATATATAAGGAAGGCATCGTCAATTCCGTGATGCTTATGCTGCGCCTTATCTGCCTTGTTATGGGCTCTTCGGTACTGCTTTCCTACACCACGTCGCCGCTCGATATGACGGACGGTCTTGAGCGTGTACTTTCTCCGCTCAAATACATAAAGGTGCCGGTACACGATTTTGCTATGATAATGACGATCGCGCTGCGCTTTATACCGACGCTTGTCGAAGAGACCGACAAGATAATCTCGGCACAGAAGGCAAGAGGCGTGTCGTTTGACACGGGCAATATAATGAAGCGCGTAAAGGCGCTTATCCCGATACTCATACCGCTTTTCTATTCGGCGATCCGCCGTGCGCTTGAGCTTGCGGAAGCGATGGAGTGCCGTCTTTACAGAGGCGGAGAAGGCAGAACGAGAATGAAGGTGCTGCATCTGCACGCAAGGGATTTCGTTTTTCTGTTCGTTATGATCGCTTTCTGCGTTCTCGTCATCTTCCTCAACCGCTATGAGGTGCCGTTTATATGAAAACGGTGCTTGTGATAGCCTACAAGGGCACCGCCTACGCCGGCTGGCAGGTGCAGAACGTGCGTCCGTCGGTGCAGAAGACCTTGCAGAACGCCATTGAGGCAACGCTCGGTCACGAGGTGAAGCTTTCCGGCTGCAGCCGCACCGATTCGGGTGTCCACGCAAACGAATATTACTGCCACATCGACTGCCTTGCGGGCATCCCCGACGAAAGTCTGCCGATGGCGATAAACAACAAGCTGCCGGGCGATATCGCCGTGCTGCGCGCTTTCACTGCCGACGACGATTTCCACAGCAGATACTACGCCAAGGGCAAGGAATACGTCTATGATATCTGGAATTCACGCATAAAAAATCCGTTTCTCGAGGACGCCGCGTTCCAATACCCCAAGCCGCTCGACACCGGCAGGATAAACGAAATAGGCAAAGCGTTCATCGGTGAACACGATTTCCGCTCTTTTATGTCGGCGCACTCAAAGATAACCGACTGCGTGCGGACGGTTTACGATTTTCACGCCGAAAGAGACGGCGACCACGTCAGGATATATACGTCGGCAAACGGGTTCTTGTACAATATGGTAAGGATAATGGTCGGTACGGTGCTTGAAATACATTCGGGCAGGATAAAAATGCCGCTTGAGGAAATAATAAATTCCGGCGACAGACGCCTTGCCGGCAAGACCGCTCCCGCCCACGGACTGTACCTGAATAAAGTTTTTTATTAAATATTATCGGTAAAGGAAACAGTAATAGCAAAGGGAAAAACAAATCATCGTTCCCGGGGCGTCGGGGACGCCGCCCCCTACACTTTTCCCCTCTTCCCTATTACTTCTTACTTCAACTTATGGGTGCTTTTTCGATTTTTTCAAATGCAAAAAAGCGAAACAAAACGGACGCAAACGCTTCCCCGAGCGCGGCTCAGTATTACGAAACGCTGTCGAACCGCGTCGGGTACGTTAAATACGTCGTTCTGTTCCTGCTCATAATGTTCGTACTGTTCGGGTTCACGTTTTTCAGTGACCATCTGACGGTGGAAAATTTCCGCTATATGCTGAAATTTATGTCGATAGATATGGACGCGGTCATATCGGAGGGCGATTCGTTCGTGATAGACACGGGCGAAAACGTGCGCTCGCTGATAATGAACGGCGACCTTGCGATAACCGACACGAACGGCGTTCAGGTCTTCGATATGTCGGGCACGAGATTTCTCAAGGAAAACCGCTACCTCGACAATCCCCTGTGCGTGACCAACGGCACAAATCTGTTCGTGTGCGAATACGGCGGAACGACGCTTGACATATATTCGGTATATATGAAGGTAAGCTCGGAAAAATTCGCGTACCCGATATACGGGATAGCGGCGTCAAAAAGCGGAAATTACTGCGTGAACACCGCGTCCGCGGGCTACCGCTCCGCGATAAAAACGTACGACTCGCACTTCCGCGTAGTTCACGATTACTTCTTTGCGGATAAGTACATACTTGCCGTGGGGATATCGGACGACGGGAAATACTCGTCCGCCTGCACACTCACCAACAACGAAAACGGCGAATTTCTGTGCGGTCTTTTCGTGTGGGACGTGGCGGTGTCGGAGCCGGTCTATACCTTTGACTATGTGGGCGAGATACCGTGGAGGATAGATTTCAGAAGCGACGGCTCGTTCGTGCTTCTTACGAACAAGGCTTTCCGCATATATTCCGCGGACGGAGAAATGCAGAAGGAAGTCAGCCTCACCTCCCTTGAACTCAAGGGCTATGCGATATCGGACGAAACGATAGCCGTTTCTTCCCGTTCGGCAGGGCTTTCCAACGCGACGAAGCTGTACTTTTATTCCTCCGACGGCGAGATGACGGGCAGTTTTGACTTTGAAAGTGATATTTCCGATATCAAAATCGCGGGGAAATACGCATATATTTACAGTATCGGCTCTTTCTGTGCGATAGACACCGAAAAATCGTCGCTCGTTTTTTCGGAGGACGTCGGCTCGGACTACATTTCCTGCGTATACGACGGCGAAAACAGTCGTATGATATTGATACGCAAAGGCGAAGTTGTATTTTATGACGTAAAAAATGACAATAATAACGGAGGTAAACGCAAATGAGTGCGATACTTGATATAATCCTTGTCCTGATAATCGGGCTTTCGATATTTTTTGCGGCAAGAAACGGTTTTATTAAAACGCTGCTTAACTTTTCAAGCGTTATCGTGGCTATAATCGTAGTGGCACTGTTTTCGTCCGGTTTCGAAGCAAAGCTGCTTGAATCTTCCGCCGCAAAGTCGGTGAGAAACGCCATAGACACCCGGCTTGCGGAAATAGTGTCGTCGAAGACAGACGATTACGATCCGAACGAGGTAAAGGAACAAAACAAATTCTCGGAGCTGCTTGAAATAGTGGGTATTGACAGCGACGAATTCACACGCGACTGGGAAAACTGGACCGATCTGCGCACGGACGAACTGCGTGACAAACTTGTCAACTATGTAGCAGACCCGCTTATGAAGGGCATCGCCGCGCTGATATCGTTCGTGGTGCTGTTCTTCGGCACGATAATCGCGCTGAAGATAATAACCTTCGTACTCGACAAGATCTTTGCGCTCCCCGTGCTGCACGCGGCAAATACGCTGCTCGGCGGCGTGCTCGGTGTGTTCCTTGCGTGGCTGCGCGCAAGCACGTTCGTGTATATCGTGAACCTGCTTCTGCCGTATCTGCAGGCAAAGGACATCACCTTGCTTGCAAAGATCGACCCCGCAAAGACGATCGTGTTCCAATGGTTTGAAAATATAGATATAATTTCCAAATTGTTCGGATAGTGAAAAAAAAGAATTTCGGGAGAAGCAAAAACGAAATGAAGATAATAAACAAAAAACAGATACCGAATATCCTGTCTTTCATAAGACTCCTTATGGTACCCGTGTTCGCGGTGTTGTTCTTCAACGAATTCGCGCATCACAAGCTTTTTGCGCTGATAGTGTTCATCGCCGCAGGCATCACCGACGTGATCGACGGCTATCTTGCCAGACGCAACGGCTGGATAACCGATTTGGGCAAAATACTCGATCCGCTCGCTGATAAGCTGATGCAGATAACGGCATTCGTCTGCCTTGCGATAAAATCCAAGGTTATGCTCGTCATCGCCGCGATGATCTGCGTAAAGGATATGCTTATGCTCATCGGCGGAATAGTGCTGGCGAAAAAGGGCGCAAAGGATCTTGTCGTGTCGAAATGGTACGGCAAGCTCAATACCTTTGTCCTTGCCATAACCATAAGCGTAATGATACTGTATTACGAAAATTACACTCTCTCGATCGTTATGTCCGCGATCTCGGGATGTATGATGATATTCACCATAATAATGTACTTTACCCGCATATTCTACAAATACATAAAAAATGACGGTGCGGATACCGCCGACGGAAGGGCCGACAAATGATAAGAAAACTCTGTGACCGCTGTAAAAAGCGTATTGCCGTTATATACGTCACCCGCAAAAACGGCAGCGAGGTGCAGAACGAGGGCTTGTGCCTGCAATGCGCCAAGGAAATAGGGATAAAACCCCAGAACGAGATACTTGAAAAAATGGGGATAACCGAAGAAGATTTTGAAAGAATGGCGGAGGAAGTCAACGATATGCTTCCCCAGCTTATGGAAAACGAAGACGATCCCGACGGTGAAGGCAGAGCGCCCGCGCTTGACCTTGCGTCGCTTTTCGGCGGTCTCGGCGCGTCTCCCGTGAAAAAAGAAAACGACAAAGAACAGTCAAAAACCGAAAAGACCGAAAAAACGGAAAAGAAAAAATACAAATTCCTCGACAGTTTTTGCCAGAACCTTACCGACAAGGCAAGAAACGGACTGCTTGACGACGTTATCGGCAGAGACACCGAGATAACGAGAGTTATGCAGATACTCTGCCGAAGACAGAAGAACAACCCGTGCCTTATCGGCGAAGCGGGTGTCGGCAAGACCGCCGTCGCGGAGCTGCTCGCGCAGAAGATCGCGTCCGGAAACGTGCCGTATAAACTCCGTGACAAAGAGGTCTACCTTGTCGATATGACGGCGATAGTCGCCGGCACGCAGTTCAGAGGTCAGTTCGAGAGCCGTATGAAGGGGCTTATCGACGACGTGAAAAAAGCAGGCAACGTGATACTCGTCATCGACGAGATACATTCCATAGTCGGTGCCGGCGGTGCCGAAGGAAGCCTTAACGCCGCAAACATCCTCAAGCCCTCGCTTTCGAGAGGCGAAATACAGGTCATCGGCGCGACGACGCTTGCCGAATACCGCAAGTTCATAGAGGGCGACGCGGCGCTCGAACGCCGTTTTCAAGCGGTTATGGTCAACGAGCCGTCGCTTGAGGACAGCGAAAAGATACTCCGCGGCGTAAAGAAATATTACGAAAACTACCACGGAATAAAGATAAGCGATGCGATAATCCACGAGATCGTCCGTCTTTCCGAACGCTACATCACCGACCGTTTCCTCCCCGACAAGGCGATAGACCTGCTTGACGAAGCGTCGAGCCACCTTGCGATGAATTCCGACGTGGTAAACGGCATAGAAGAAGTGTCTTCGGAGATAAACAGCCTTAAAAAGCAGATGGAAGACGCCGAAAGCAAGGAAAACAAGACTGAGGACGATTACCGCACGATAGCCGACTGCAAGACGAAGCTGCTCCAGTGCCAGAACAGATTTGACGTCCTTTCAAAGGAGCGCGACAGCCTTTACCTCACCACCGACGAGCTTGCAAAGGTCATCGAGGTGTGGACGGGTATACCCGCGTCCAACATCACCGAAAACGAATTTACCAAGATAGACCGTCTTTCTACGGAGCTGAAAAAGCGCATCGTCGGTCAGGACAACGCCGTGGATCAGCTCACGAAGTCGATAAAACGCAGCAGAGCCGGCATTTCTCCCAAAAGAAAGCCCGTGTCGTTCATTTTCGCAGGCTCAACGGGTGTCGGAAAGACCGAGCTTGTAGAGGTGCTTACGAATTATCTGTCCGACACGCCCGATTCGCTCATCCGTCTTGATATGTCCGAATTTATGGAAAAGCACACCGTGTCGCGTATGGTCGGCTCGCCTCCGGGCTACGTCGGCTACGACGACGCAGGTCAGCTTACCGAAAAGATACGCCGCAGACCGTACAGCGTAGTCCTGTTCGACGAGATCGAAAAGGCGCACCCCGACGTGCTGAATATCCTGCTTCAGATACTCGACGACGGCAGGATAACCGATTCGCACGGGAAGGTCTGCAATTTTGAAAACGCCGTGATAGTTATGACGACCAACGCCGGCAGCGCCGATATATCCTCGGCGGCAGGCTTTACCGTCACGTCGCGTTCGTCAGACACCGAAAAGGCAAAGAAGGCGCTCGAAGGCTTCCTGCGTCCCGAATTCCTCAACCGTGTTGACGATATAATCGTTTTCAACAGACTGACAAAGGAAAACTGCACCGATATCGCGCTGATAATGCTCGGCGACCTTGCAAAGTCGCTTGAAGAAAAAGGCATCCGCCTCGTATATACGCGGTCCGACGCCGAAGCCATCGCCGAAAAAGGTTACAGCGAAAAATACGGTGCAAGAAACCTCCGCCGCGTGATACAGAAGGATATCGAGGACGTCGCCGCAGGCGAGATAATCGAAAGCTACGGAAACCCGATAAAAGAGATAGTCCTTTCCGTGTCGGCAGACGGTGAACACGCCGTCGATTGTAAATTTCTCCACTGATAAAACGTAAAACAAATTTATTTTCAGGAAATAAAAAATGTCTGATCCCATTATTTCAACAAACAGGGATTCCCCAAAAGTAAATACTTTCACGGCGGCGACCGCAAGGCGTCTTTCCGACGAAAAGCTGACTTTCCCCGAGATGTACCCGCACGAGGTCGCGGAAGCGTTCGATTCGGATATCACGCTCGGTCTTACCGAAAAGCAGGTGAAGACACAGCGGGCAGTTTACGGCGACAATTCCGCGCTGAATGTCCCGATAGGCTTCGTAAACTCGCTCAAACGTCAGGTCAAAAGCATACTGCCGCTGCTGCTTATGTGCGCGTCGCTGATGTTCGCGTTCTTCCGTGACGACAAATGGCTTATCATTGCGTCACAGCTCATCCCCGTTTCGATGATAGTGAACGCCGCTCTTGAGCATTACGCCTCAAAGACGTTCGAGACGCTGCGGAGATGTTCGTCACCGAGAGCGGAAGTGATACGCGACGGCGTGCAAAGCTCCAAAAAGAGCCGCTCGATAGTTCCGGGCGACGTGATAGTGCTGGAAAGCGATATGATCGTTCCGGCTGACGCAAGGCTTATCGAATGTACGTCGTTCGCCGTGCTTGAAACGCCCGTCAACGGTGCGCGTGAATCGGTGACGAAGGACGCGACCTTTGTGGCAAAGGACAAGAAAATGCGCTTTTACCCGAATATGGTCTACGCCGGCAGCGTGGTAACGTCGGGCAAAGCGACGGCGATAGTCACGGCGACGGGCAAAAACGCCGAAATAAACGCCAAAAAGATCAAGGACCCGTATCTTGCGCTTCCCCATTATCTGCGTACCGTTTACAGAGCGGGCAGGCTTATTTCGATAATTTCCGTGTTTGCCGAGCTTATACTCATACTTACGGGTATGCTGCGTCTTTCGGGACTTGCCGATACCTTCCTCGTTTCTCTTGCCGTCGGCAACTGCGCCATCTGCGACACGGCGTTTTCGCTGTCGGTCGCCGCGGAAGCCGCGGGTATGAAGCGCGCGATGCAAGCCGGAGTGCTTTTCCGCAATATGGACTCGGTATCGAAGATCGCCGAAGCCGACACCGTTATGTGCGGCAGGGACATAGCGTTCCCGCCCGCAACGGTCAAACTGCTCAACGTATATACCTGCTTCGGAATGAAGGAATACGACCGTCAGTCGAAAACGGACGTGACGGATCTGATAAAATGTATGCTGCTCTGCTCGTCGCTCAAAGAGACGTACAGCGAGAAAAAAGGCGGCAAAAAGAAAAAGTCGGTTCCCCAGGTCACCTATTCCGGAAGCGATCACACTATGGCAGTGCTGCGTGCCGCAAAGGAAAACGGGTTTGACCTTGACGCGATGAAAGAGGATTTCTACCGCATAGAAGCCGAATTCGACAGTTCCGGCGAAGCGAGCCGCGTATTCGGTCTTGCCGACGGCAAACCGTGCGTGATACTTCGCGGCGGTGTCGAAAACGTGGTGACGAGATGCGCCGGTTTCAGACGCGAAGGCAAGAATTACCGTCTTGACGACAAGGCAAAGCGCCGCATACTCGAAGACGCGGCGATAATGTCAAAGACGCAGGTCCCCGTCGCGGTGGCTATGGGCTACACGACGGCGGAAACGCTCCGCGACATAAACGCCGAAAAGAAGCTCATCTTCCTCGGATTTGTCGGGTTTTACACTTCGACGCGGCTCGACGCGGCATCGTCGGTGTTCCGCTTCAACTCGGCGGGCATTGATATCGCCGTCAAGACCGACGACGAATACTATTCATCCCTCAACCTTGCAAGAAATGCCTGCATAATCAACGGCGAAGCCGAGATATGCACCGGCGAAATGATGCGTTCGACCGAAGAAGGTCTGTTCATCGCCGACAACGAAAAATACCGTCTTTTCAACGGCGTCACCGACGACGAATGGCTGAAGATACTGAAATACCGCAATATGAACGATCACAACGTCTTCGTCGGTGTTTCCGATATTTCCGAAACGCCGCTTATCGGCGAAGCGTCCGCGTCGTTCGCACTTGAAAAAAAGAGCAAGGATTCCCTGCTCGGCGCCTGCGATGTGCGTTTCGTCTCCGACGGATTCGACGCAGTGGAGGAATGTCTGAAGCAGTCAAAGCTGATAACCAAGCGCATCCTCAACGTCTGTCAGTATATGACGGCGGGATTTTTCACCTTGTTTTTCTGGATGCTGTTCTCGGTAATGTTCTTCGGACGTATTCCGTTCAGAATATCCGACACGATAGTGTTCGGGCTGTTCATCAACACCGTTTTCTGCGCGTCCCTCGCGTTCTCGCCCGAGGACAGAAAACTGCTCAGCGAGCGCAACTATATGCTCACGCCGTACACGGTGACGAAGGGCATCTACATATCAATGATATATTCGTTACTTGCGGGGCTTATATGCTTCCTCACGCCGTATCTGATAAAAATGCCGAACGAATACGGGATAGGCGTTTCGATGATAACCTACGTCGTTTCGATGTTCCTGTTCTCGCTGATGTCGGGTTCGAGCCGTTCACTGCTCGTCAACCGTTTTTATCACAACTATAATTTCCTTTTGTCGTTTTCAATAGCGGCTCTCGTCACTTCTCTGTCGCTCGGCGTGACGAAGATAAGGGAATTTATGGGATATGTACGCATTTCTCCGATCGACGCCGTCATCGCGGCGGTGCTGCCGATCATACTTTTCCTGATAATACAGATAGTTCTGCTTTTACTTGAACCAAACAAAAACACATTCAAAAGGAGATAATGAATATTATGACCATCACAAAAGACACTCTTATCGGCGAAGTCCTCGAAGCCAACCCCGAACTCGGCAAATTCTTCCTCGAGATCGGTATGCACTGCCTCGGCTGCCCCGCTTCCAGAGGCGAGACCATCGAAGAAGCCTGCCAGGTACACGGCACCGACTGCGACGAGCTGCTTGAAAAGCTCAACAACGCCATCTGAGTATGTGCGTACTTTTTAACGAGAGTCTCAAAAGCCGCGCTTCCTTCCGCACGGGAGGGAACGCGGACGTACTCGTTCTGCCCGAAACCGAAGACGAGCTTGTGTCCGCCCTTGAAAAATACGGCTCCTCTTACGTTTTCGGCAACCTTTCCAACACGCTCATCACCGACAGCGGTATCAGAGGGAACGTGATAATTACGACCGCCGTCAGAGGGATGACCGAAAAAGACGGTGTCGTGACCTGCCTTTGCGGCGACACTCTTTCGTCGTTTGCCGTTTTCTGCCGTTCGCACAGCCTTACGGGGAGCGAATTCTGCTACGGAATCCCCGGAACTATCGGCGGAGGCGTGTTTATGAACTGCGGCGCCTACGGCGGACAGCTTTCGGATATCCTCACCGAAGTCAGGGCGTGGTCGGACAAAAAAGGCGTTTTTACACTAAAAAACGAAGAAATAGGTTTTTCCTACCGAAAAAGCATCTTCCAGACCGAGCCTTACATAGTCCTTTCGGCGTCTTTTGCTCTGCAAAACGGCAATAAAGCCGAAATAGAAGAAAAAATGGAATCTCTTATGGCGTCGCGCCGCGCCAAGCAGCCGCTCGAATATCCGTCCTGCGGATCGACGTTCAAACGTCCCGAAGGTCATTTTGCGGGCGCTCTGATCGAGCAATGCGGACTCAAGGGAACGAAGATAGGCGGTGCCGAGGTGTCGGAAAAGCACGCCGGTTTCGTCATCAATTCGTCGTGCGCTACGTCGGACGATATACTGTCGCTGATCGCTTACATAAAAAAGACCGTGTACGAAAAGACCGGTGTGTGTCTTGAAGAAGAGATCCGCGTCGTCGGGGAAAGATGAAATGTCGTATTCGTCCGAACTTAAGGAATACCTTGAAAACATCGAAATAAAAAAGAACTGCTGCCGCCTTTCCTACAAAGCCGGCAAAGGGCTTGAAGACGTCGGTTACAAGTGCGAAAGCGACGCTTACTGCTATCTGCGCGGGCTTTTCGTGGGGTACGGAACGATGACGGACCCCGAAAAGCAGTACCTTGTGTCGTTCACCGGGGAGTGCGCCGACGTCGCCGAAGACGTGCTGACGGAGTGCGGACTTTTTCCGCTCCGCACGAGAAGAAAAGGCAAGGACGTGGTGTATCTGCGCGAAAGCGACGCGATATGCGATTTTCTCACGGTCATAGGAGCGTCGAAGTATTCGCTTGACCTTATGGAGCTTATCGTGGTGAAGTCGCTGAAAAAGGCGGAAAACCGCAAAACGAACGCCGAATTTGCCAACCTTGACAAGACGGCGACCGCGTCCGCCGAGGTCTGCGACGCGATAGACGTGCTGAAAAGCCACAAGGACTACGCCAAACTGCCGGAAGCTCTGCGCGAAACGGCGGAGCTGCGCAAAGCGAACCCCGAGCTTTCGCTTGACGAATTGCGCGAGCTGCACGGTACGCCGATATCGAAGTCGGGGCTGAACCACAGACTGAAAAAATTAGTGGAGCTTTCAAAAAAATACAAAAACTGACGGGTAGAAAACAATGGATTTCGTCCACCTTCATCTTCACACCGAATACAGCCTGCTCGACGGCGAATGCCGGATAGCGAAGATCGCTTCCGCGGTGAAAGAACGCGGACAGTCCGCCGTTGCCATAACCGACCACGGCGCGATGTTCGGCGTGGTGGATTTTTACAAAGAATGTAAAAAAGCCGGCGTAAAACCGATAATCGGCTGCGAAATGTACGTCGCTCCGCGGACGCTTGAAGACAAATCCTACCCGCTCGACAGCGAGCCTTACCACCTCGTTCTGCTCGTAAAGAACGAAGAAGGCTACAAAAACCTCTGCAAACTCGTCACGGAATCGTATCTGCGCGGCTTTTACCGCAAGCCGAGGACGGATACGGAGTCGCTTCGCAAAAGAAAAGACGGGCTTATCGCGCTTTCGGCGTGTATGTCGGGCATTATCGCAAAGCGGATTTTACGCGAAGACATAACGGGCGCAAAACAGACCGCAAAGGAATTCAAAGACATTTTCGGCGACGACTTTTATATCGAATTGCAGCGCAACGGCGTCGATATGCAGACGAAGGTCAATTCGGTGCTTGTCTCGATAAGCCGCGAGCTTGATATCCCGCTCGTCGCAACGAACGACGTGCATTATATAAATAAGGAAGACAGCGAAGTGCAGGAGCTGCTGATGGCGATATCCACGGCGTCGGAAATGGGAAAAAGCGATTTTGTGATGCCGACGAAGGAGTTTTACTTAAAAAGCACCGAGGAAATGGCGTCGCTTTTCCCCGACAAGCCGGAAGCCCTCTCAAACACCGTAAAAATAGCGGAAAAATGCAGCTTTGACTTTGATTTCACGCACTTTCACCTGCCGCGCTTCAACGTGCCGGACGGCAGAACGTCGGAAAATTATCTGCGTCTTCTTGCCGAAAACGGACTCAAAAAGCGCATAAAGGACAATAATATAACAGACGCTGACGAATACAGAACGCGCCTTGACTACGAGCTTGGCGTGATACACTCGATGGGATTCGACGATTATTTCCTCGTCGTGTGGGATTTTGTGAACTACGCGCGCCGCCGCAGCATACCGGTCGGCCCCGGCAGAGGCTCGGCGGTCGGCAGTCTTGCCGCGTACTCGCTCGGCATCACCGACGTCGATCCGCTCAAATTCGGGCTGCTCTTTGAGCGTTTCCTCAACCCGGAACGCCTTTCGATGCCCGATATTGATATAGACTTCTGCGACGAAAGACGCGGCGAAGTCATCGCCTACGTTGCCGACAAATACGGCGACGACCATATGGCGCAGATAATCACCTTCGGCACCCTGCAGGCGAGAGCCGCGGTCAGAGATGCCGGACGCTCGCTCGGAATGACGTATTCCGACGTTGACACGGTGGCAAAAATGATACCGCGTGCCTACGGTATGACGCTTGAAACGGCAATGGAAAAAAATCCCGAGCTTAAAGCGGAATGTGAAAAAAATCCGTCGTCGAGAAGACTGATGGATTTTGCGAAAAAGATCGAAGGTATGCCGCGCAACTCGTCAACGCACGCGACTGGCGTGGTGATAACCGATAAGCCGATAACCGACTATCTGCCGCTTTCGACTAACGACGACGTGGCGGTCACGCAGTTCGGTATGAACACGGTCGCGGAGCTTGGACTGCTCAAAATGGACTTTCTGGGGCTGCGCTACCTTACGATAATCCGCGACGCGCAGCGCTATGTAAACGAAACGGAACCGTCGTTTTCCGTGGAATCGCTCTCCTTCGACGACAAAGAGACTTACGCAATGATATCGGAAGGTAAGTCGGTGGGGCTTTTTCAGCTTGAAAGCGAGGGTATGCGCGCCCTGCTCTGCAAGATGAAGCCCGAAAACATCGAGGACATAATAAGTGCGATCTCGCTTTACCGTCCGGGACCTATGCAGTTCCGCGACGAATTCCTTGAAAACCGCCGCAACCGCGCCGCAATAAAATACAAAACTCCGCTGCTTAAGGACATTCTCGATCCGTCGATGGGCTGTATGCTCTATCAGGAGCAGGTTATGCAGATCTGCCGCGTGCTTGCCGGATATTCCTACGGCAGAGCCGACCTTGTACGGCGCGCTATGGCAAAAAAGAAAAAAGCCGATCTGCTTGCCGAAAGGAACGTCTTTATTGACGGATGCGTCGCAAACGGAATAGAAAAACAGATCGCCGAAGAAATTTTCGATTCAATGGAATCGTTCGCCTCTTACGCGTTCAACAAAAGCCACGCCGCGGCTTACGCCGTCGTGACGTACAGAACGGCGTACCTCAAATGCCACTATCCGCGTGAATATATGTGTTCGCTCCTCAATTCCGTGTCGAACGACTCGGTGAAGATAAACGAATATATCGCCGAATGCAAGGCTATGGGCATCGACGTGCTTCCGCCCGACGTGAACGAAAGCGGCGAATCGTTCACAATTTGCGGCTCGTCACTGCGTTTCGGTCTTGCGTCGATAAAGGGCGTGGGCTTTGCCGCCGCGTCGGATATCAGAGCGGAAAGAGAAAGAGGCGGCTCCTTCAAAAGCTACGAGGATTTCCTCTGCCGCGTAAACACCTTTGCGAATTCAAAAGCGCTGGAGTCGCTCATCCTGTCCGGGAGCTGCGACTGCCTCGGCAGATACAGAAGCCGTATGTTCGCGTCGCTCGACAAGGCGCTTTCGTCGCTTTCGGGAGTGAGGAACGAGATGCGTATGGGGCAGATATCGCTGTTTGAATCAATCTCGTCGGACTATTCGATGCTCTCGATAGATTATCCCAAAATAAACGAATACACCGAAAAAGACCGTCTTTCGTTTGAAAAGCAGCTTACGGGCGTGTATTTTTCGGGGCATCCGCTTGAACATTACGGTTTGTTTGCAAAAAAGACAAAATCCGTTACAATTAAAGACTTGTATTCTTCGCTCCAAAGCGATAAAATCAAGAACGGTACAGTGGCGACGATATTGTGCCAGATAAAAGAGGTACGCAAAAGAGTCACCAAGACGAACGCTCTTATGGCGCGGCTCGACGTGGAAGACCTTTCGGGGGAAGCCGAGATAACCGTTTTCCCCAAGACGCTTTCAAAGTTTTCGTCCGTTCTGCAGGACGGTGCCGTTTTGGCGCTGACCGGCGAAGTGTCGCTCGAAGAGCCGTACAACGGCGAAGGAGACGACGTGCTGAAATTCATACTCGTTTCGGCATCAGGCGCAAAGAGCGACAGCGAACTGAAAACGCCCGACCTTTACCTCAAACTGACATCCGGCGACTCTGCCCTGCTTACTCACGCGCTTGAAATACTGCGCCGTCACAAGGGGCAAAGCAAGGTCTATGTATATTATTCCGACACGAAAAAGCTGACCGTATCGAACGATCTGTTCGTTTCCGTCACTCCGTCCGTCGTAGGCGAACTGAAAGAACTGCTCGGAAACGAGAACGTCGCAACAAAATAGGGGTGTAAAAAATGAAACTGTTTCAAAAAACCGATAATTTCCTCGGCAGATACAAACGCATAGTACCCGTCTGCAAGGTGCTTAAACCGATATTCACCGCGCTGTTTTACGTTTGCTGCGTGCTTGCCGCCCTGCTCGTCGTCATTGCGTTCATACTCATTTTCATCAACGTTGACGTTGACAGAATGTTGCTGCCGCCCGATATGTCGTCGATAAAGGACGAAGCCGGAGAAATAGTTTCGTATTCTCTCCGTCTCGGCAACGGGATAGAGATCGTGACCGCTGCTTCCGACGTCACGCTCGGACACATCAAGCTCGTCATTTACGCAAAGACAGCGATATGGTTCCTCACTTTTCTGTGCATCGCTCCCGTGTTCCGCTTTATGTCGAACGTTTTCGGCAATATCGCAAAAGGCAACGTGCTTGGTGAAGAAAACGCAAAATACATAAACATCACGGGTGTCATCATCGCCGCAGGCTCGTTCCTGTTCACTCTCGTGAACAACGTCTTCAACTACGCGCAGATACACAAATTCGTTTCTGCCGCAGATATAAAATACGCCACCGATATCCAGTGGTTCGGGATAGTCCTCGGCGTGTTCATAATCATCATCGGCACGATCTACGGTTATGCGTGCAGTCTGGCAAATAATACGATGAGGTCTCCGGGACAGGATATAACGCTCGCGGAGTGAAGAAGTTTTCAGTTTTCAGTTTTCAGTTTTCAGAAATTTTGCAGGGGGCGGCGCCCCATTGAAGTAAGAAGTAAGAAGTAATAGTGAAGAAGTAAGGAAATTATTTTCACGACGTGTCGTGAAAATAATCAAGCAAAAAACAAACCTAAAAATATTTTACAGATAGGGCAGATTGCGAAAATGGGAAACAGTGTTTTTAAGAAGCGCGTAAAAAAAGCCGGCATCGTCAGCCGCGCCATAGCAAAATCGACTATATGGTATCCGCTCAAAATAGCGCTCACCATTATATGGAAGGTATTTTCGTATGCCGTCAGTATCCTGCTCACCTGCCTTATCATCGGTATGATAACGGGGGTAGTGGTATGCTGCGCCTTTCTGCTCTATATCCGCACCAACATAGACGCCGAATTCGACGGGCTTTCAAACCTCAAATTCGATTCGTCGCTCAATACCACCCTCTATTATACCGACAGTGCGGGCAACGAGATACTGCTTGAAGAAGACACGCTCCACGGAAGCGAAAACCGTCTGTGGGCTGAATACAGCGAGATCCCGCAGGATCTTATCAACGCCGTCATTTCGATAGAAGACCAGCGTTTCATTTCACACGGCGGTGTGGACTACAAGCGTACCGTCGGCGCGGTGCTGAACTTCTTTATGCCGGGCGGCGGCTCCTTCGGCGGAAGCACTCTCACCCAGCAGCTCATAAAGAACGTGTCCGGCGACAACGAAACCACGATACAGCGTAAGGTGCAGGAGATATTCCGCGCTTTCTATGTCGAAAAGCATTACACCAAGGAACAGATACTTGAAATGTATCTTAACGTAATATATCTGTCACAGAACTGCAACGGCGTAAAAGCCGCGGCTGAAGCGTATTTCGGCAAAGACCTCAAGGACCTGACGCTCGTTGAGTGTGCGGCGATAGCATCCATCCCCAAATACCCCACCTATTTCGATCCGCTCCGCAACCCCGACAACAACCTGCTCAGACGCAACCTCATTCTTAAGCAAATGCTGATGCAGGAATATATAAGCCAGGACGAATTCGACCACGCCTACAACGTGCCGCTCTACCTCAATATGAAATCAGAGGAAAAAGAGTCGACGACCGATATAATCCACTCCTATTACATCGACGCGGTGATCGACGACGTTATCGACGCACTGATGGAAAAATACAACATCGACCGTTCGACCGCGTCGAGAAAGCTCTATTCGGGCGGGCTTGAGATCGTCACCAACCTTGATCCGACGATACAGTCGATAATGGAGGAAGTGTTTGAAAACGACGCGAGCTTCCCCGAAACGACGGGCATAAAGCCGCAGTCGGCTATGATAGTTATGGACCCGTCCACGGGCGCGATACTCGGCATCGTCGGCGGCAGAGGCAAAAAGGCCACGGGCAGAGGTCTCAACCGTGCCACGATGTCCAAGCGTCAGTGCGGTTCTTCGGTAAAACCGCTTTCGGTGTACTCCTTTGCTCTTGATACGGGAAAGATCACGTTTGCGACGTCGCTTGAAGATATACCGTATTCCTACGACGAAGAAAAGAAGACCTATTGGCCGCCCAACGCGCCGGTAGGCTACGACGGAACGGTGTCGCTCGTCACCGCGATAAAGAGATCCAAGAACACGACGGCGGTAAGGCTCGTCGATTCCATCGGCGTTGCCAACTGCTTTGAATTCTTACGCGACAAATCCGGCATATCCACGCTTGTCGAAAGCGCAAGCTACGGCGGCGTGATAAAATCCGATATCGCCCTTGCGCCTGTCGCGCTCGGCTCCTTTACCGAAGGCGTCACCGTGCGTGATATGGCGGAAGGCTACACTATGTTCGTCAACAACGGCGAAGTCGTTGACGGCAGGACTTTCTCGCTCGTGCGCGACTCCAACGGAGAAATACTCATCGACAACCGCGTTTCAAAACAGACGGAGGCAATATCCGAGCAGACGGCGTATATTATGACAAAACTGCTCGAAACCGTCGTGAACGAAACGCGAGGCACCGCGTACAACTATTTTTACGGCTATTACAAAGACAGAGGATGCCCCGAATTCAAGTACCGTTCCACGGTGGACGTTGCGGCAAAGACCGGTACCACCAACGACGACCGCGACCTTTACTTCGTCGGCTATACTCCCGATTACGTCGGAGCCGTATGGACGGGCTACGACAACAACAAATCAATGGCAAATATGCCCTATTCGCCGTCCACCCGTCTGTGGATAGAGGTGTTCAACCGCATTTACGAAAACCTCGAAGTGAACGGCGTCAACTTCAAGACACGTTTCAATGAGCCTTACGGCATCGTGGAAGCCGAATACTGCGCGATAAGCGGAAAGCTCGCAACCGAAGCCTGCTACTGCGATATCGAAACGGTTATGACCGGCACGAGCTGCGTCAGAAAAGGCTATTTCACCTACGACACCGTCCCGACCGAAGAATGTGACAGCCACGTTCTGTTCAAATGGGACAAAAACACTCACGCGATCTGCGTTGACGGCTGTACCTGCCCCGCCGATTCGCTCATCGACGTGGCTTTCCGCAAGATAACGCCGCGTGTGTTCAAGACGAACCTCGTCGTGACGGACTCGCAGTACACCTGCATTGATCCGGCGTACCTCGAAGACGACTATATCTACCCGACGCTTACCTGGCAGCCGTATTTCTTCAACATCTATTCAAACGGCACTTTCCCGGGCAGATCGGAAGGCACAAACTCATTCAAACCCGCAAACCGTATTTGTATCGAACATTACTCCGACTGATTCGCAATACACCGTTTGTGCGAAACTTTGCAATTATTTATTTTCAAAGAAGGGACTTTCGGCAATGCTCACTCTCAAAAACATAACCAAAAATTATCTGTCGGGCGATTCGACCGTACACGCGCTCAAAGGCGTTGACCTTGAATTCGGAAAAAGCGAATTCGTTTCGATCCTCGGCCCGTCCGGCTGCGGCAAAACGACGCTGCTCAACATCATCGGCGGTCTTGACAGATACACCGACGGCGATCTGTATATACGCGGCAAATCCACCAAGGATTTCACCGACGGCGACTGGGATTCCTACCGCAACCACACGATAGGCTTCGTGTTCCAGACCTACAACCTCATTCCTCACCAGACGGTGCTTGCAAACGTCGAGCTTGCGCTGACGCTTTCGGGCATCGGAAAAGCCGAAAGACGCGAAAAAGCCGTTGCCGCGCTTGAAAGAGTCGGACTTGGTGATCAGCTCAAAAAGAAGCCCAACCAGCTTTCCGGCGGACAGATGCAGCGCGTTGCGATCGCCCGTGCGATAGTGAACGATCCCGACATCATCCTTGCCGACGAGCCTACCGGCGCGCTCGATTCCGAGACCTCGGTGCAGGTAATGGAGATTCTGCGCGAGATATCGAAAGAAAAGCTCATAATTATGGTAACGCACAACCCCGAGCTTGCCGAAAAATACTCAAGCCGCATCATCAGAGTTCTCGACGGCAAGGTCATCGGCGACGAGCAGAAGACCGTCGAAAAGAAGCGCGAAATGGTCGTTGAGCCGAAGGGCAAAAAAGAAAAGAAACCTTCAATGTCGTTCTTCACCGCCGTTTCCCTCTCGTTCAGGAACCTGCTCACAAAAAAAGGCAGAACTTTCCTCACGTCCTTTGCGGGAAGCATAGGCATCATCGGCATCGCGCTCATCCTTGCGCTGTCGAACGGCATACAGCTTTACATCAACCGCGTGCAGGAGGACACGCTTTCGTCCTATCCGCTGCAGATACAGGAGCAGGCTATCGATCTTTCGGGGCTTATGATGTCGATGACCGGCAAATCCAAGGAAGACCGTCATCACGAGCTTGACGCCGTCTACTCCAACACGATGGCTGCGGAATTCATCAACACGATGATGTCGCAGGTCAAGACGAACAACCTCAAATCGTTCAAGTCGTTCATCGAAAGCGACGAAAGCGGAATGGCTGAATTCGTTTCGTCGTATCAGTACATCTACAATATAACGCCCAACATCTACACCAAGTTCAAGGACGCCAAGACCGGCGAAGAAAAGCTGATCTGCGTCAACCCGAGCAGCCTTATGTCCGAACTTTACGGCGATATGGGCGAAACGATGACCGAAGCCTATGCGGCGTCGGCAAATTCGTCGCTCTGGTCAGAGCTTATCGACGACAAGGAGCTGCTCGAATCGCAGTACGAGCTTATCGGCGAAGGCAGCCATTGGCCCACCGCTCCGAACGAGATCGTCCTTATCGTCAACGAAAGAAACGAGATCAACGATATGGTGCTTTACGCGCTCGGCATAAAGGACCCCTCCGAAATGTCGGAGATAATCAAAGCCACGATGCTCGGCGAGCAGATAGACGTTGAGCCTGTCGTGCTTCAGTACGACGAAGTGCTGAATATGACGTTCCGGCTCGTGCTGAACAGCGATTATTTCGTAAAAGACCGTATGGCAGGCGATTTTCAGGTGTGGAAAGACGCATCGTCCGATCCCGCGCACCTCGAAAAGATCGTCTACGGCGAAAACGCCATCACTCTTAAGATCTGCGGCATCATCCGTCCCGCGGAAGACGCGGTAGCCACCTCGGCGTCCGGCGCCATCGGCTACCTTTCCGACCTCACGAAAGAGCTTGTGAACCGAGTAAATTCGTCCGAAATAGCGATCCAGCAGAGAGCAAATCCCGAAATAAACGTCCTTACGGGTATGCCGTTCAACACCGGCAAAGAGATAACTATGGACGATATCAACGCTTATCTCGCAACTCTCCCCGCAGAAGAATACGAAATGATAAGCGCGTACACCTCGCAGATGACCGAAGAGCAGATAGTTGAAATGTTCGCTTCCCGTCTTGCTCCCGACGCCACTTACGAATCGGTCTGCCGCGATATCGGCATCGTTGACCTCGACAAGCCCGCGGGCATCAACATTTTTGCCCAGACCTTCGACGCAAAGGAACACATCGTTTCGATAATCGACTCTTACAATACCGTTCACGAGGACGACGGCAACAAGATCGTCTATACCGACGTCGCCGGCATCCTTATGTCGTCCGTTTCGACGATAATCAACTTCGTTTCCTACGCGCTCATCGCGTTCGTTTCGATCTCGCTCGTGGTGTCCTCGATAATGATAGGCATAATCACTTATATTTCGGTGCTTGAACGTACCAAGGAGATCGGCGTTCTCCGCGCTATCGGCGCATCGAAGCGCGACATTTCCCGCGTGTTCAATGCCGAAACGATGATAGTCGGCTTCGGTGCCGGACTTATCGGCATACTTGCGACGCTGCTGATAATCCTGCCGATAAACCTCATTCTCGAATACCTCACCGATATCAACAATATCGCCGTCCTCCCGTGGCAGGGCGCGCTCATACTCATTGCGATCTCCGTTTTCCTCACCTTTATCGCAGGTCTTATCCCCGCACGCATCGCGGCAAAGAAAGACCCCGTCGTGGCACTCAGAACGGAATAGTTGAAAGTTAAAAAAAGGATTTTCGCGCATCAATTTGCGCGGAAATCCTTTTTTGAGTGAGGAGTGAGGAGTGAGGAGTGAGGAAAATTGTAGTACCTTGTTTCAATTAAAACTTTACATTATTATTTCAGGATAAAGGTGCTTGAGCTTAATTCTTGCATCGGCGGTTGTGAATTGCCATGAAACACCTTTCTGTTTAGCATTTCTGTCGTTGCTCCATGCTTTCAGTTT
>JAZUKE010000128.1:0-8445 GCA_045643125.1 Eubacteriales bacterium | reverse complement strand
ACTTTCTGGAACTGTGACTCTTCTTACACCGATGCAGAAGGCAACGCTCTTTCTCAGTACGTTTCCTTCCTCGATGATACCGTTTACGGCGAAGCAGTAGACGATGCTTTCTCCGGAACCGGCATCTGGGCTGAATACGGCGATTTCTTCGACGGCACTTACGGTCTCCCCTATGTTGCAGTTGACAACGCAGACTATGATGAAGACTATGAATCCAAATACGATGAAATCGTTGGCTGCTACAAAGTAGACGACTACACCATCCGTTATGTCAACGCTACTTACATCGATTTCAACTACTTCCTCACCTCCTGCACCTCTACCTGGCTCGTTTACAAAGATCTCTACGAAGCAAACAAGGACACCACCGGTGAACTCGTAACCACCAAATACGGCACTTCCAAAGAGACCTCTATGTCCTACGGTACCTACAAGATCGAATCCCTCCAGGACGACAAACAGATCGTCTTCGTTCAGAACGAAAACTGGTACGGATTTGAAAAGCAGGATGACGGCTACCTCGTTTCCTTCACCAACTTCGAAGTTGACGGCAAAAAGGTTCAGCAGTATCAGGCTACCAAGATCGTTATCGACGTTATGACCGACGAAGCCGCTAAAGAAGCATTCCTCAAAGGCGACCTTACCGAATGGTCTCCCGACGGCGACGACCTCATCACCTACGCTACTTCCGACTATCTCTACAAAGTAGACGAAACCTACACCCAGTCCTTCTTCTTCAACACCGGTCTTGACGCTCTTAAAGAAATGGATAAATCCAAGGGCAACAAGAACTCCGTTGTTCTTTCCAACAAAGACTTCCGCAAAGCTTTCTCCCTCTGCATCGACAGAGCTGAATACGTAACCGCTACCGCAGGTTACAAACCCGCTTATTACATTATGAATAGCCTCTATTTCTATGATGTATATAACGATCCTACCTCCTCCTACAGAAACTCCGACGAAGCTATGCAGGCTATCTGCAACCTCTACGGCGTTGAATACGGCGAAGGCAAAGCTTACGCTACCCTCAAAGACGCTTACAAATCCATCAACGGCTACAACCTTACCGAAGCTCAGAACCTTATGAAACAGGCTGCTGCTGCTCTTATCGCAGACGGTCTCTACACCAAGGGCGAAGAGATCAAGATCAGAATCGGTTGGGCTAAAGGCGCTCTTCAGTCTTCCGATAACCAGCTCGTTACTATGCTCAACAAATTCATCAACGCTGCTGTTGAAGGATCCGATTTCGGCAAAGTTACCTTCGAAGCTATCGACAACATCACCGACCGTTACGGCGACGTTCCCAAGGGCGAATACGCTATCGGTTACGGTGCATGGGGCGGCGCTGCCTTCTATCCGTTCCGTAACTTCCAGATCTATATGGATCCGGACAGCTACGGTATCAACGAAGCAGGCTGCTGGGATCCTACTACCGAACAGTGGACTCTTAAAGTCAATGGCAAAGACGAAACTATGACCTGCCAGGCTTGGTCCAACTGCCTTATCGGCAACGGCAAATATGCCGAAGCTGACTTCGCAACCAAGCTTTCCATCACTGCTCAGCTCGAAGAACAGTTCCTCAAGACTTATTATCGTATTCCTCTTTGCACCACCACCGCTTGCGTTATGATGGCTAAACAGGTTAAGTACTACACCGATAACTACAACATTATGTACGATTTCGGCGGACTCCGTCTCCTCAGCTTCAACTACAACGATGAAGAATGGGACGCTTACTGCGACAGCGGCGAACTTAAATACTAATATCATTTAGTTTCTAATCGGCAAAAATAAGTAGGCGGATGGGTTCTCCCCTTCCGCCTACCTATGCGTTTTCGGGGAATTTGCTTTTCAACCGAAACTAATTATTTTTGCTCCAAAAGGAGAAAAGCGATGGTTAAATATATTTTCAAACGACTGATCGGTATGTTTTTCACGTTCTTCGTGATAATGACTATGTGCTTTATGCTCATAAGAATGCTTCCGCGTGAACTGCCGACAGACCTCAATAAAAAGGAAATAATCGAAGCCCGCTTTGAGGCGCTCGGTTATAACAAACCTCTCCTTGAACAATACGGCATCTATCTCAAAAACATCGTCACTGATTGGGACTTCGGTACGTCCTGGTCGGTCGATTATCTTGCGCCCGCATGGGACGTACTTACGAGCCGCTTCCTGCCGACGCTTCTCGTAAACCTTTATTCAATTCTGTTTTCGATACCGATAGGTATTCTTCTCGGTATTTACGCGGCTATTAAAAAGAATAAATGGCAGGACTCTGTCATCAGCACTGCGATTATGCTCTTTGTCTCGATACCGAGCTATGTGTACGCATTCATCGTACAGTACATATTCTATTTCAAGCTGGACTTGCTCCCGCTCACCGTGTATTCGCTTGCCGATGCCGGAGGAAGCTGGTTCACCTGGAAAATGTTTGTCAGTATGATCCCTCCGATAATCGCGCTTTCGTTTGGCGAGATCGCCGGACACTGCCGTTTTACCAGAGCGGAGCTTACCGAAACCTTAACTTCCGACTATATGCTTCTGGCGCGCACAAAAGGACTTACCCGCTCGCAGGCAACCACCCGTCATGCTCTTAAGAACGCAATGGTGCCTATCCTTCCCGGCATCATCACGAGCTTCCTCGGCATACTCGGCGGCTCTATGATAATCGAGCGGATATTCTCCATTCCGGGCGTCGGACAACTGTATATTAAATCCATCGAACTGCTCGACTATGACGTGTTTATGATGGACTGCGTTTTCTATACATTTATCGGTCTGTTTGCCGGCATCATCAACGATATAAGCTACGGCTTCATAGACCCGAGAATAAGAATGGGGGAAAGATAAAATGGCTGAAAGCTTTGAAGAATATATCAACATCCCCAAAGAGAAATTGCAGTTTGCCAACGAAAACGCTTCTCTCCACGATAAAAAATTCGTCGATAAACCCGTCGGCTATTTCAAGGATGCGCTCCGCCGTTTCTGCCGCAGCAAAGCGTCGATCATCGCGGCGTTCATCATCCTTTTCATCTTTCTTTTCGCGTTCCTTACCCCGCTTTTCAACTTCCGTTACGATTCCCAGTTTATGGATACCTACTATTCGCGCAAAAGCCCGCGCAATCTGACGCTCTATAACCTCGGTTTCAACGGCGGTGCCGACAGAAACACCAACGAAAAAGGCTATATCAGCAAGCTCGCCATCGGCATCGGAGCCGAAGACTGGGACGGCGACGGCAAAGTCACCGTAGCAGAAGGCAAAAAAAGCAAATATCAGCCCGTAATTAAGGTAAACGATACCACCGTCGAAAAAGACGGCAGCACCTATTACGATTACGTCGTTGACGCATATTACGAAGTCGGCTTTATGAACCTCAGCATAAAGCAGGATGAATATCAGAAGATAAGGGATTACGAAGCCGAAAGCGGACTTCATATCCTCTATCCTCTCGTTGAAGAAAACGAATTCCATATGGACGAGATCAGCGCCGGCAGCTCCAACTACTGGTACAAGGCAAGACGTTACACTCCCGTCGCCACCGACGATATGGGCAACGTCAGAAACCTCAAATTCTCCGATGAACTCGTTCTCGAAGACAACTATGTGCGCGACAGCGAAGGCAACCCCGTTTATTACACTTATACCGGCGGCGGCGACACCGAGACCGCAATGTATAAGATCCGCGTACTTTATTACAACTATTACATTTACAAGAACGGCTTTGAGCCGGAATACATCTTCGGTACCGACAGCCAGGGCTACGACCTTGCGCTCCGTCTTGCCGAGGGCGTTCGTCTCTCGCTCCTCATCGCCGTCTGCGTTTCGATCATCAACTTCATCATCGGTGCCGTTTACGGCGCGATCGAAGGTTACTACGGCGGCGCGGTCGACTTCATACTCGAACGTATCTCCGATATCCTCGCAAACGTACCGTTCATCATCGTGGCGACTCTGTTCCAGATACACCTTGCAAAGAAGGTCGGACCTATCCCGTGTCTGCTGTTCGCCTACGTTATGACGGGCTGGATCGGCACGGCGTACAGAGTAAGAACGCAGTTCTACCGTTTCAAGATCTCCGAATACGTTATGGCGGCGCGCACTCTCGGCGCAAACGACAGGCGTATCATTATGAAGCACATTTTCCCCAACTCGCTCGGTACGCTCATCACCGCGTCCGCGCTCACCATCCCCAGCGTAATATTCAGCGAATCTATGCTCAGCTTCCTCGGTATCGTCAAGCTCGGCGGCGCCAAAACGACGTCACTCGGCACCTTGCTTTCCGACGCAAGCTCGCTCTGGACTAACTACCCGCATCTTATGCTGTTCCCCGCCATCATAATCTCTTTGCTTATGATTAGCTTCAACCTGTTCGGCAACGGACTGCGCGACGCATTCAACCCGTCGCTGCGCGGAGTGGAGGAATAACAGATGGATAAAATTTTACAAGTCAAAAAACTGCAGATATCATTCCGTTCACCGGGCGGTACCGTCAAAGCGGTGCGCGATATCTCCTTTGACCTCGAAAGAGGCAAAACCCTTGCCATAGTCGGCGAATCCGGCTCCGGCAAATCCGTCACCTCAAAAGCCATCCTCGGCATCCTCGCAGGCAACGCCATAATCAACAACGGCGAAATACTGTACGACGGCAAGGATCTGCTCAAAATATCCGAAGAGGATATGTGCAAGATCAGAGGCGACAAGATTTCTATGATCTTCCAGGATCCGCTTTCCTCTCTTAACCCCATCGTCAAGATAGGCAAGCAGATCACCGAGGCAATGCTCCTCAAAAACAAGGCAACGCGCAAGAACGCAAGACGCGATTTCAACAATATGCTTGCCATTCTCAAAGAGAATATGATCGCTTCCGGCTGCGACGAAAAGACCGCGACCGAAAAGACCGAAACTTTCGATAAGTTCAATATCGAAGCGCTCAAGCTCGAAAACGACTACAACCTTTCCACGGCTGCCGCCACCGACCTCAAATCCGAGATCGACGAATTTCTGTTCCTTGTCGAAAAGAAACAGAAGGTAGACGTCAAAATGGAGTGCAAAAAGTTTTCGTCCTTCCTCGGCAAGATAACCAACAATTATTTCCGCTACGGCAACGAAACGACTCTTGATAATTTTGCACAGCGCCTCAAACAGATAAAATTCACCGAAACGAAGGATATCATCACCCTTGACGGCGAATCGAAGAACACGCTCACCTCGCTGTCGGCACTTCTCGATTCTATGCTCAACGCCGAAAAGCCCAATTTCTTCCGTATCGGCTATTGGAAGTACAAAAAACCGACCGAAGACCTCGGCAACATCAGCATAAGGGAAGCGAACGAAAAAGCACTTGCTCTCCTCGATTCCGACTTTATGAAGGAGTTTATCGTGCTTCTTACGGAAGCGATCAGGTATTCCGTGGGCAAAACTCTTGAAACCAAGAAAAAAGTCATTGCCGAACTTGCTGAAGCGAAGAAGTTTTACGAGGGCGAATTTGACCGCAAGGGAGCTGAAGAAAAAGCAAAGGCTCTTTCCGCACTTGTGCTTGGATCCATCGACAAGCTCGAAACGACCAAGGACAGCATCGCCTATACTTTCCCGTCAAGCATCAACAGCGCGATAGACAAGTATTTCTATTACACCAAGAATAACGAAAAAGAAGAAAAACGCTTTGCAAAAGAGACCGCGAAGCGCGAAGCCCTCATCGCAAGGGGCAAGACCGTCGATTGGAAAGTCGTACCCAAAAACGTGTTCAGCCGCGAAATGCTCGTCGGCAACATCACGCTCGTGATGGACAGACTTACCGAGCATTACAACGAATACATCGAAAAGAGCGCCGATATTGATTTCCACGCAAGAGCGATAGAGCTTATCGACTACTTCAAGGAAAAAGCCGCTCTCGTCGTATACAACGTCACCAAGACGATGGCAAAGGAAAAGGCGATAAAGCTGATGGAAGAAGTCGGCATCGCCGAACCGCGAAAGAGATTCAAGGAATACCCGTTCGAGTTCTCCGGCGGTATGCGTCAGCGTATAGTCATCGCCATTGCGCTTGCCGCAAACCCCGATATCCTTATATGCGACGAGCCGACGACCGCGCTTGACGTTACCATTCAGGCGCAGATACTCGAGCTTATCAACGACCTCAAGAAGAACAGAAACCTTTCCGTAATATTCATCACGCACAACCTCGGCGTCGTCGCCAATATGGCGGACGATATCGCGGTAATGTACGCGGGCAAGATAGTCGAATACGGCACCGCCGACGACATATTCTACGATCCGCGTCACCCGTACACCTGGGCGCTCCTTTCGTCTATGCCCGACCTTGACACCAAGGAAAAGCTCGACGCAATCCCCGGCACGCCTCCGAATATGATCTATCCGCCCGAAGGCGACGCTTTTGCAGACCGCAACAAGTACGCCCTCAAGATAGATTTCGAAAAACAGCCGCCTATGTTCAAAATCTCCGAGACGCACTCGGCGGCAACGTGGCTGCTGCATCCGGACGCTCCGAAGGTGGAAGTGCCGAAGATAATCACCGAAAGAATCGAAAGAATGAAGAAAGCGGAGGAAAAGAACCGTGGATAATAACGAAAACCGTGAAGTTCTGCTCCGCGTAGAACATCTTTGTCAGTATTTCAAAAGCAAGGGCTTTGTCACCAAAGCCGTCGATGACGTCAGCTTCGACGTCAAAAAAGGCGAAGTTTTCGGACTTGTCGGTGAATCCGGCTGCGGAAAGACCACTACGGGACGATCCATAATCCGTATTTACGACATCAACTCCGGCAGCATCTATTTCAAGGGCAAAAGAATTTGCGCCGGCACCGGCTCTTATAAGGAAGCGATAAAGAACGCAAGAAAAGAAGCGTCCGAGTCGCTCAAAGCGCTCGACGCCGAAACGAAGGCGGATCCGTCCAAAGCCGAAGCAAATAAGGCAAAAGCCGCAAAGATCAAGGCGGACCTTGCCGAAACGATCGCAAAAAACAAGGCAGAGATCAAATCTGCCGAACACGATCACAAACATTCCGACCGCGAATACGCCAAGGAGCTTTCCGAAAAGGTCACTGCCGAATATAACGAAAACTGCAAAAAGTATGCAAACGATCCCGCAAAGCTTGCTGAACTCAAGGCAAAATACAAGGAAGACCTTAACGTCGCAAAGCATACCAAGCTCATCACCAAGATACAGATGATTTTCCAGGACCCGATCGCATCCCTTAACCCGCGTATGACGGTCAAGGAGATAATTTCGGAAGGGCTTGTCATCAACGGCATCAAGGATAAGGAGTATATCGAAGAAAAAGTCTTTGAAATACTCGAGCTTGTCGGTCTTGTGCGTGAACACGCAGGACGTTACCCGCACGAATTTTCGGGCGGTCAGCGCCAGAGAATAGGCATCGCGCGTTCCGTGATTATGCAGCCCGATATGATAATCGCCGACGAGCCGATCTCGGCACTCGACGTTTCCATTCAGGCGCAGGTCATCAACCTGCTGAACGACCTCAGAAAGCAGCTCCAGCTCACCATTCTGTTCATCGCGCACGACCTTTCCGTCGTCAAATACTTCTCCGACCGTATCGGCGTTATGTATTTCGGCAAAATGGTCGAGCTTGCCGATTCCGATGAACTGTTCGCGCATCCTATGCACCCGTATACCCGTTCACTCCTTTCGGCTATCCCGCTTCCCGATCCTCATACCGAAAAGAAGCGTGTCCGCATAACCTACAACCCGGTTGCCGCACACGACTATTCCGAGGACAAGCCGACGCTCCGCGAAGTAGTACCCGGACATTTCGTTCTTTGCAACGACGCCGAGGAGCGTAAGTATAAAGAGGAGTTCGGACTGTGAACGAAAAAGTCAAGTCCGGTCTCATAAAATACGGCATCACCGTCGGCATCGGGCTTGCCGTCGCGTACCTTGTCTGCGATCTGAAAGAGGTGTGGAGCCTCACCGATAAAACGGAGATATACCACGTTCTTTCCGACGCATTCACCCTGCCGGGGACGTTCATACTCTGCCTTGCGCTGCTCGTCTGGCTTGCGAATAAAGAATATTTCGTAAGTATCGGCTACGTTGCGTCGCGCGCGGCAAAGGCGTTGATCCCGTTCGGCAGAACGCAGGAAAAGCACGAAACCTTCCACGACTACGTTCTGCGTAAAAGAGAAAAAGAACCCGTAAAAGGCTACGGATTCCTCTTCGTCACGGGACTTGCGTTCATCGCCGTCGCGGTGGTGTTCCTCATACTTTATCATAACGTATAAAAAGCAAAAAATCTGAAAGGGCTTCCGAACGGAAGCCCTGTGATTTTGTAGTACCTTGTCTCAATTAAAACTTTACAAATCGAATAAAGTGTGGTATACTAAAAGAAAAAACGAATAAGGGGTATATCACAATGGCAATGTCACCGATATATTTAACAGAAGAAGAAAGAAAAGAACTGGCAGAA
>JAZUKE010000127.1:0-5448 GCA_045643125.1 Eubacteriales bacterium | reverse complement strand
CCGCCTGCGTCTTCGAGCTGAAGCAGCGCACGCTGGATCGCACCTGCCGACTGACGCGAGATATTGCCGTACTGATTGAGAAGCTCTGACGAATGATCGGTGACGTAGCTCACCATCGCACGCAGGTCTTTGAGGTCGATGAGCAGCCAGCCCTTGTCGTCGGCTACGCGGAAAACTATCGAAAGCACACCGGACTGAACGTCGGTCAGCCCGAGTATGCGTGAAAGCAGGGAAGCACCCATTTCGCTTATCGTGGTGCGGACGGGATGACCGCCTTCACCGAAAACGTCCCAGAAACGGACGGGGTAACTCTTGTATTCAAACGAATCCGGATCAATGCCGATACCGGCAAGACGTTTGTCAAGATTTTCGCTGCGTTCGCCCTTTTTTACGCAGCCGGAAAGATCGCCTTTGATATCCGCAAGGAATACGGGCACACCGAGGTCGGAGAACGATTCAGCCATCACCTTGAGCGTTATCGTTTTCCCGGTGCCGGTAGCACCGCAGATAAGACCGTGCCTGTTTGCCATTTGCGGGAGTATGTATGTTCCGTTCTCGCCTTTTCCGACGAGGATCTTATTATCATTAAGCATTTTTCTGCCTCCGTACTTTTTATGTTAAAATTATATCATTGTGTTTGCCGATTGTCAACCGAAATATTCATTTTGCCACTTGCGCGGCGGGTATATTTGTGATATAATTTATCAAATATCAAAAATGAGGACTCATCGTGAACAAGGACCTTACCGTAGGCAATCCCGGAAGCGTGCTTTGGAAATTCTGCCTGCCGCTTTTCGGAAGCATAATTTTTCAACAACTGTATAATATCGCCGACAGCTTCGTTGCCGGCAAGTTCGTGGGCGAAGACGCTCTTGCCGCCGTCGGCAACAGCTACGAAATAACGCTCATTCTCATAGCGTTTGCATTCGGCTCCAATATCGGCTGCTCGGTCATAGTGTCGCAGTTTTTCGGCGCAAAACGCTATAACAGCCTTAAGACCGCAGTTTACACCGCGCTTATAGCAAGCGGCGTACTGTGCCTGCTCCTTATGACGTTCGGTTACATATTTTCGGGCGAACTGCTTGAACTCATCAACACTCCCGCCGACGTGTTCGACGACTCAAAACTGTATCTCGATATCTATCTGCTCGGGCTTCCTTTTGTGTTCTTTTACAATATCTCAACGGGCATTTTCTCGGCGCTCGGCGATTCCAAAACACCGTTCTGGTTCCTTATGGCATCGTCTGTCGCAAATATAGGAATGGACATATTGTTTGTCACGGCTCTTTCGTCCGTCTTCACGCGCGGCGTTGACGGCGTTGCATGGGCGACGTTTATATGCCAGGGAATAAGCTGCATACTTGCGCTCGTTTTCGTTTTCAGACACCTCAAAACCATACCGTGCGAAGGCAAAGCGAAAGTATTTTCGTTCCCGATCTTCACAAAGATCGCGTCCATTGCCGTTCCGAGCATATTGCAGCAGTCGTTTATTTCCGTCGGAAACGTAGTGATACAGGGCGTTATCAATTCTTTCGGCAAATCGGTTATGGCAGGCTATGCCGCTTCGATCAAGCTGAACAACCTCGTCATATCGTCGTTCACCACTATCGGGAACGGGATATCCAACTACACCGCACAGAACATCGGCGCCGTAAAATACGACCGCGTAAGACAGGGCTACAAAGCGGGAATAAAGATAATTCTTTCCATCGCTCTGCCGTTTGCGCTTATCTATTTCGCATTCGGCAAATACCTCGTTTATCTGTTCCTCGAAGATCCTGCCGGCGGCGCTCTCAAGGTGGGAACGACGCTGCTTATGATACTGTCTCCGTTCTACGCGGCGGTATCGCTCAAGCTGGCGTCCGACGGCGTACTCAGAGGAGCCGGAAAAATGGGGCTGTTTATGACAGATACGTTTACCGACCTTATACTGCGCGTCGTCCTTGCGATCGTTCTTTCGCGTCCGTTCGGAGCAACGGGGATATGGATATCGTGGCCAATCGGCTGGGTGATATCCGCCGCAATGTCGGTACTTTTCTACTTCACGGGTGAATGGAACGAAAAACCGATACACTTTTTCGGAAAAAAGGAAGAAAATAAATGAACGAACTTAAATGGAAAACGATAGAAAAGAAAAGTGTCTTTCATACCCGCGTATTTGACGTGAACGCAAAAATAAGCGAATCTGCATACGGCACAAAAGGCGAGTTTTTCACAATCGACGCAAGCGACTGGGTGGTCGTTATGCCGGTCATCGACGACTGCTTTCTGCTCGTAAAGCAGTTCCGTCACGGCATTGAAAGCATAACGGCGGAGTTCCCGGGCGGCATCATCGAAAAAGGTGAAGCTCCGATCGACGCCGCGAGACGTGAAACGGAGGAAGAAACGTCATACAGAGCGGGCAAACTGACTCCTCTCGGCGATGTCAACCCCAATCCCGCCATCTACACGAACAGACTGCACATATACCTTGCCGAGGAGCTGACTCCGATAGGCGAACAGCACCTCGACGATGACGAATTCATAAATTATTACAAGATACCGATAAAAGACGTGATACGCGATTTTGCGTCGGGAGAATATCAGCACGCATTCACGGGTACGGCGCTTGCGCTCTATATGCGTAAAGAATATTTCGGAGAATAAGGGGACTACATAATGAAAGCGATATCGTGGAACGTAAACGGACTTCGCGCCTGCGTCGGAAAAGGTTTTGAGGACTTTTTCAAAGAGACCGATGCCGATTTCTTCTGCCTGCAGGAAACGAAGCTTCAGGACGGACAGATTAAACTTGATCTTCCCGGGTATCATCAGTTCTGGAACTATGCCGAGAAAAAAGGTTACAGCGGAACTGCGATATTCACCAAGCACGAGCCATTAAGCGTAAAATACGGTCTCGGCATCGAAGAACACGACCACGAAGGCAGAGTGATAACGCTTGAATACGAAAAATTCCATATCGTAACGGTCTATACTCCCAATTCCAAGCAGGAGCTTGAACGTCTTGACTACCGCAAGATATGGGAAGACGATATGAGAACGTACCTTTGCGAACTGAAAAAGTCGAAACCCGTCATTATGTGCGGAGACCTCAACGTCGCCCATAACGAGATAGACCTTAAAAATCCGTCCGCCAACAGAAACAACGCCGGTTTCACCGACGCCGAAAGGGAAAAGATGACGCTTCTGTTAGGATCCGGATTCGTTGATACGTTCAGATATTTTTACCCCGAAACGAAAGACGCATATTCGTGGTGGTCTTACCGTTTCAATGCCCGTGCAAACAACGCCGGATGGAGGATCGACTATTTCATCGTTTCCGATGATTTCACTCCGCACATAAAAAACGCCGCGATACATAATACCATCTTCGGCTCCGACCATTGCCCCGTGGAACTCGATTTTGACATCTGAAAAGAGGAACGATTATGAAAAAGACCATTTGCCTGCTGCTTGCGGTGATCCTTTGCGCGTATTCGCTTTTTTCCTGCAATGATGCAAATGATACGTCTTCCGAAGAAATAAGCGCGGAATCTTCTTCCGCGAGCGAAGATGCCGTATCCGACGTATCGGAAGAACCCAGCGAGGAAAGTGCGGAAGAAAGCTCGGAAGAAAGCAGCGAAGAAATATATGTCCCGACTTATGAGACCAACGTTTCCCTCGGAAAGACTTATTTCGGAACGTCTGCCGACAACATATATCCCGACACCTACCACGCCGAACTGACGGACGGACTTTATGCGGGCAACGACAAAGGATATTCCGATCCCAAGTGGTCGAACTATCCGAAACCCGATCCCGTCACCATAACGATCGACCTTGAAGATGACTGTCACTCCGTCTATAAATTCGAGGTGTCTTTTTACAGCGACATAGGTCCCGGCATCACTCCGCCGCTCGACGTATGCGTTTACGCTTCCGACGACTGTCCGGAGGAAACGCACAAGTGGACGTTTTTGTGCGTCGTTCCGACGTCGCTCGATATCGAAGTAGGCTCGCACATCTCGTCGATAACGCTTGACAAACCGATAGATTCGCGCTATATCCGTTTCACGATGAATCACTACGCCGCCAATCTGTTCCTTGACGAAATTTCGATCTATGCCGATGTGGAAGGCGTCGAAGCGGGAAAGTCGCTTGCAAGGGCAGTAGAAGAAGCCTACGAGAACGATACCGTTTCGTATTCGACATTGCTCGACGGTCTGGAAACGGAAGAAATAAATTATGATTATGTTATGGACGCAGTATCGCTCCGCAAGTCGGTCAAATGTTCGAGAAACGCAAACGCGATGTTTCCGACGGCAAGCAAGCTCACCGACTGCGCTCCGCTCGGCGCGACCTACGAAAGCGGACGCTGGGCGGGTTTTGACGGCAGTGAGCCGCTCAATATAACCGTCAACCTTTCAAAACTGCGTACCGACGTCTGCGCCTTTTCGCTTTCGGCGCACAACAACCCCGCTCTCGGCATAATGCTGCCGTCCTACGTCGATTTTTACGTTTCCGAAGACAATAAGGAATTCACCTATATAGGCAGAGTCTATGCACCGGCAGAGCCTGACGCCGAATACTACAACTATATCCTTGCGCTTCCGAAAGCGCTTCACGTCAGATATGCCGTATTCTCCATCCCCGAACAGGAAAGAAAAATGGTATTCGTCGAAGAAACGGGCGTTTTCGCCTACGTTGAGCCGACGGAAACCGCGTTCACTCCGCTTTATTCCGAGGAGCCTATCGAAGAAGTAACGGAAGAAAAACTTTTCGATCCGTCTGACGAAGACTACAACGAAAATATCAACCTTATAAGCGGTCTTTCGCAGCGCATTTTCTCTCATACACCGCTTAAAAAAGGCACTGACGGCAACACCTCCGAAAAGACCAAACTGCTCACCGACGGCAAATTTGCAGTAAACGAATACTATACCGACAGCGCCTTCTGCCATTTCGGAAGCGGACTCGGCAGAGATGTCGTGTTCGATCTCGGCGCGACTGCGACGGTCACCGGCTTCGGCGTCAGCTTCTTGCGTGAAGACGACGTGGGCATAAACACGCTTTCAAGCGTGGAATTCTATCTTTCCGAAAACGGCGTTGACTGGTACCCCGTATACGTCGGCGTAACTCCGTCAAGCAAACCGACGCAGATAATGCGCCATACTTACGAACTCGGCAAGTCCTACAAGGCGAGATTCGCACGCTTCTCGTTCGCTGTCTGGGCTAACGCATACTGCGACGAACTGCAGGTGTTCGGCACGAAGAAGGTCGACGGAAACAGCATTCCGCTGTCATCGAGCGGCATCGAAGCCGAAAAAATGGATAACGGTGGTTTTGCCGAACGTGACGAAGAACTGCTCGGCGGCGCAAACGATATCGTGCTTGTGCCCAACTACTGTGCGTCCGACGAAAAAAACGGCAAAAAGGTCGGCTACACCGTTGACGAGCTTATCCCGTACA
>JAZUKE010000126.1:0-5430 GCA_045643125.1 Eubacteriales bacterium | reverse complement strand
CTTTTTTGCACTTTTTTTGACTTTTTTTATCTTTTTTCATCAATTCCTGTGCTTCTCTGTCCTAACCACGGGGCTTCCACAGCCCCCTCCGAAACGGCTTCGCTATATTACCACATCATCTTAACTTTGTCAACCCCTTTTAACAAGTTTTTTGAAGTTTTTTCCATTTTTTATTTTGACGTTATATAACGTACTTTTTCGTAAGTACCGCATACACACCCATCGCCGACGCCTGAAAAATACGTCCCAGCACAAAGCAGCGGGTCCTGACATCGCCGCCGGAGGCAAAAGCCACCTGAAACATCACGCAAATCCCCGACCAGCCGATGAAAACAGCCGAAAGGATATAAGAATCCCCCGGTTTCAGTCCGCACGCCTCCTTTATTCCTCCGCTTATTTCAAAGAATCCGTGAACCAATGATTTTATAACGTCGTTTGTAACATTCCCGCAGATCAGATCGCAGACCGAAGCAAAGAAGACGACGCAGCCGCACACGGCGAGCATCGTCTGCGAGCTTTCGGCAATAGCCGATACGATGCTTTTCGTATGTACTGTGTTCATTATATGTATATTCGGCTCTTCAGGCGATGACACGCGAAGAATGAGATACCACAGAAACGTGACAAGCGTATTCCCCGCAAGCAGAAACAATCCCGCCTTCACACTTCCGAGCGACGACGCTCCGACATACGACACGATGAACGACGCGGACGCCGTATTTGAGAACGCCGTTATCTTTTCCGCCCTTTCGCGGCTTACGCTGCCGTTTTTGTAAAGTTCGCCTGCCGTTATCGCGCCGAAAGGAAATCCGCAAAGCATACCGTAAAGGATGATCACGATATCGGCGTATTTAGTTTGCAGCCTTATTCCCGACGCAAGCACTTTGCCGAGCACCGACGACAGGAACAGCGACGGTACGAGAGAGCCTGCGCAGAAAATCAGTGAACGTCTTACGCTTTCCGACGGATCGTTCCGCGGTATCATAAACAGCAGAAGGAGCAAAAGCGCCCAAAGCGTCGAGAAGCTTTTTATCCGCCGTGTGAAATCTTGTCTCATAATTTCCGCCCTTTTCATATAACTGACTTTTTTATAATAATATTTATCGGAGGACAGATATATGAAATTGAACGAAAACAGTTTTACCGCCGAGATACGCGGAAACGTGTTCTGCCTGCTCGAAGGCATCGAACGTATCGTCGGATATACCGAGGAACGCATAGAAACGGCAACCGCCAAAGGCTCCGTCGTCGTAAGCGGCACGTCGCTGAAGCTGATATATTACAGCGAAGACCGCATCGGCATACGCGGAAACATAGACGCTTTATCGTTCGGAGGCGGCGGATGCTGACAAAATTCATCATTCGGCTGACGGGCTGGTATTCGCTGCGAACGACGGAAAAAGACTTTCCCGTTCTGCTGAACCGTCTCAACGAAGCGGACGTACCGTTTTGGGGCGCGCGCATAAAAGACGGATACGGCTATGTGAGGATCTCGCTTTTTGACTATGCTGCCGCAAAAAATGCGTCCGGCGGCATCGCCGAGGACGACAGACACATCGGGCTGCCTTTCATTATATATAAATATCGGAATCGCATCGGTCTTGTCGTCGGAAGTATCGTCGGGCTTTTGCTTATGTTCCTGTCGTCGCTTTTCGTATGGGACGTGCGCGTTACCGGGAACGGTGACATTCCGGAGACAACCATTCTGAAAGCGCTTTCAGAATGCGGTGTGCGTATCGGGGCGTTCATTCCCGACATATACGCGCCGGAAGCAGGAACGAGGCTGCTTCTGTCGCTTCCGCAGCTTTCCTCGGCCTTTGTCAACATCGACGGGACGATACTCACCGTTGACGTGATACCTCGGCGCGAAAAGCCCGAGATTGAAGACTTCGGCGGAACATTTGACGTCGCTGCGTCGGAGGACGGCGTTATCGTCGGAGTTGAAGCGTATTCGGGCAAGCCGCTTGTAAGTCACGGCGACGTGGTGACGAAAGGGCAGCTGCTTATAAGCGGCAATTACCTTTACGGTGCCGAAACGGAGATAGAGTCGAACGCACGCGGAAAAGTATTTGCGGAAACAAAAAAGACGTTTGTCTGCACGATACCGCTTTCGTACCCATACAGAGAATGCACGGGGCGGACGGATATTAAAACGTCTTATAATATACTCGGAAAAAATTTTGAAATGTTTTATGGCCCGCCGACGAATTACGAATTGTTCGAGGCTGAAATAGTCACCGAAAATATATCACTCGCCTTTCTTTCACTTCCGATAGTAAAAACCACGCTCACACTCCGCGAATACCGGACTTCTTACGAAAACATTTCTTTGGACGAAGCAAAGCGAAAAGCGGAAAATGCATTTGACGAATGGTGCGCGAGCGAGATCGAGGGCGAGATCGTTTCAAAAGACGCGGAATTCGTCTTCGACGCAGCCGCGAAAGCCGTGACGATAGTCGGCAGAGTGAACGTGATATGCGACATTGCCGAAAGCGTTCCGCGCACAGACAGTTGACAAAAATGTCAAATCCTTTACCTACATCATCCAATAGCCGCAGCTGTATTTTTGCCTTCATCAACAAACCTCAACTCCACTCTCTCTCAACTCTCCACTCTTTCTTAAAACTCAAAAACCAAGGGCGCGGATTTTTCCGCGCCCTTAAAGCTTTTTTTGTTGTTTTACTTATTTGAGAAGTGCAACAGCAGGTTCGCCGTCAAGACCGGTTATGCGGAGAATGTCGCCCGCGGTGAGTGCAAGTGCTGCATTTTTGCCTGCAACGTTCTGGCCTACGCCGTCAGAGTGAACAGCAATGATAAGCTGATTTTCGGCAAGAGTGATCTCGGGAACATTTCCGTTGCCTGCGGCAACACTGACTACGCTGTAAGTATCTTCGCCGGATTTGGTAACAACAACGTTGATTGACCATTTGAGGTTGCCGTCAGCAAGATTGTAATCCGGTTTGAAAATACGTACGGATTCGCCGATAACGCCTTCGTTGACTTTTACGTCAACAGCGGTTTCATTGAAATCAAATGCAACTTCGGCTTCTGCTTCGGGAGCTACGCCGACATTGTTGATTTCGATTTCGTTGATGAAGCAGTAAACGCCGTTAGTCCAGAGGACTTCGACTTTTACATAGCGGGAGGTGATGTCTGCGAAATTGCCTACTGCCATATAAACGGTTTTGTCTGCACCGAGTTTGAGAGCGCCGACATCAGTCCAGGTTTCGCCGTCGTCGGAAGAATAAGCTTCGATGGCAATGGGAGCACCTATGCCTGAACTCAAGTGAGCCCAAACATTGACTTTTACCTGGTTCCAGGCAGTTGCTTTGCCGAGGTCGGCGACAACGATGCCGAGGTTGCCTTCGAGTTCGCCGACAGAGCCGGGAGCTGCATTGCATTTATCAAGAGCGTTTGCATTGTAATAGAATGCGAACCAATCATTGGTGTAATCTTTTACGTCGGAAGCTACGCCGTCGTTAAGAGAAGTTTTGTATTTGTTCTGAGCGGGGTCGCCTGCTTTGATGGGGTCGCCTTCAACTGCGCCGCCGACAACTTTCATAGTTGCATTTGCAGCTACGTTGGTATAGGGGATCGGATAGAAGTTGACAGATTCTCTGCGGTTCCAGGGGTCTGCATAGGGTTTAAGCTGGTTGTTGCTGTAAAGAGCGTTATTTGCTTTATCACCGGGTTTGTTGGAAACGGTGATGATAACGTCAAGGTCTTCATTAACAAGGCAGTTGGGAATGGAATCGAATACTACTTTTACATAGAGACCGTCTTTTGCGGTGGGTATGACGGATTCTATGGTGTAAACCTTATCGCCTTCGTATAGGACGCCGCTGTTGCCGTCAACAGAACCGTTGGTTTTAAGAGTGTCGATAAGTCCGTTGGGAGTATACGCAATATCCATAAATGCGTTATAAGTGCTCTGAGCGGTTTCGGCTGCGTTCTTTGCGGTGTGGAACCACAAACGGACGTTGGTACCGTTGCCGTTGCCATATTTGTCGGCAGTGCCGGAAAGCTCGCCTTTGAATACAACTTCGACAACGTATTTGCCGTCAACGACATCGACATTGTAATAATAAGCGCCTACGGGATCGGATGTGTTCTGCCATTTACCGTTTTCAACGCCGTCAACGTAAGTCCAGCCGGTAACGTCGATGTCGTCGAGAGAGGGATTCTTATAGGTGAAGCCTGCGCCGGTAAGAACTGCAGCAGCTTTGAGACCTGCGACAGCTTCAAGGTTGATGTTGTAAACCTTGATTTTAGCGCCGATTTCGGGAGCGTAAGCTCTGAAATCTGCAGCTTTGTCCATATGGACGATGAAGAGGTAAGAATTTGCGGGAATAACTACGTCGGACTTGACGCCGTCGGGTCTGCCGGTAGTGTTGCCGAACCAGGTAACTTTCATAGTTTCGGCATCAACGATAGCAACTGCGAAAGCGTTGAGGTCTTTGCCGGTGAATTCGCTGATAGTGGTTGCATTTGCGGTATAGAGAACTTCGGAAAGGCCTGCTGCATATTCAAAGCCTGCACGGTCGAGAACGATAGCGCCTTCGGGAAGTGCAGCTTTTTCTTCGGGCTGGATGGGTTCGGGAACGAAGCATTTGGAATCTGCGTCGTCGATCTTGTGGTTGATGGCGATAACATCATCGTAAACGTAGAGAACGTCACCGACTTCGATATGCCAGATAACCCATTTGCCTGCAGCGCCGTTGTTGTCGATGTTGCCGCTGGAAATGGTGAATACGCCGATTTCGTCGTCGGCAATGGTCATAGTGCCTTCGCGGTTGTTGGGCCAGGGGTTGACTGCGTTTTCGGTAACAACATAGCCGCCTTTTTCAGCGTCCCATTTAGCACGGGTGATAACGCCTGCGCGGGCAAGTCTGTAATCGCCTTCTGCGGTGGAATCAAGAGAGATATCGCCTGCTGCGGCGGTAAGGATGGTAGCGGTACCGTCTGCGATCGCAATGTCCACGCCGCCGAGGGGAACGAGGTCAACGGGAGCGCCTTTGTTGGCATCGAGAGCGGTGTCAACTTTTGCAGCTGCGATTTCGGTAGTGTAGCCGACTTCGGAAAGGAATGCCCAAGGATCGGTATAAGTGAGAACGAGTTTGATATACTGAGCTTTGAGAGAAGCTCTGGTGGACCAATCTGCGAAATAAACTGCTGCGCCTTTGGGAGCTTCGCCGTTTCTTTCGGTGGATTCGATAAGTCCTTCAACTTCGGAAGTCCATTTGCCGTCAGCGGCGCGAACGTAAGTTTCGCCGTCGTTGGAAAGGTAAACTTTAACTTCGGGAAGATCTACGAAGCTGTTTCTTTCTTTATAAGCGCCGAGCTTAACGCCGGTGAGGTCGGTAAGTTCGCCGAGGTCATAAACGAGAACTACCTGCTTGGTGCCGTTTTCTGCGCCGGCAGTATAGTCGA
>JAZUKE010000125.1:0-10141 GCA_045643125.1 Eubacteriales bacterium | reverse complement strand
GGGAAAAAACGGTCATAGGAATGAAAAGACAATTCTCCCCGTTTTTCCATTGCCTTTGTCAATAGTCCCGTTCCGAGCTTTCTTGCCGTCTTTGCAGGTATTGCTTCTTCAAAAAAGATCCAGACGTGTGCCCCATTTCCGGAACGGGACCGTTCGACACACGGTTCAACGCCATATGCTTTGCAGGCATCGCGGAACGCTGCGGCATCTTTTTCATAGTCAGCTTCATCAAAATCGGCACAAAGGAAATAACAATTTTCATCCGCAAGCATCGGATAAATACCGACTACGTCCCGTGCATACGGGTCTTTTCCCGAAAGATGTCTGAAAATATCTTCATCCGTCAAAGGAAGCAGCTTTCGGTTCGGGCAGGATGCACATTTGTTTGCTTTCTTATCGCAAAGTCCATCCGCCCATTCGTTCCCGCAAACCGGCTGATACCCGCTTTTCTCTGTTTTCACGCTGTACCAGCGGCGTGCAAAGACGTCTTCCATACCGCGGAACAAAGAGCGAAACAGATGAATTTTTTCTTCCGGTCGGCTGAAGCGGTTGATCCCCTGTTCCGAAAGAGACGTGTTTACTTCGATGCTCTCAGACGGAATCGTGTAATGACCCGATATTTGGAGGCGAAGCTGCGCGTTTTCTGCTTTCAAAATGTCGTATTTTCTTTGAAGGTCGTTGTATTGTCTTAATAATTCATCGTACGAAACTGACATTACAGCCTCACTCCGTTTACACTGATACGATCTTATTTCTTTGTTTCATATCTGATTATTTATCGGTTATCCGACAGCTACCCGTACTCTTTTTCCGCTGAATGCTGCACCGTATTTCAGAATGGATTTCACACCTTTTTCCATCAGTTCGGTTTCGTATTCTCTATCATTGATCTGTTCCAACGCTTTTTCGGACAGCAGTGCCAGTTCTTCTTCCGTGCACCCCTTCGCTGCTTTCAGTTCGATCAGAATTCCCGGTAATTTATCGTTTTTGGGGCAGAGACAGATATCATATCTTCCCTCGCCTGATTCACGGTTGGAAGTAATGGAAAAGCGGTTATCCATTGCCGCGCATAATCCAAGAACAAGCCCGTGATAAAAGTTCTCTCCGACGGTGTCGTAACAGCTCACAGACTGCATAAGCAGCGTTCCGAGACTCTTCTGCAGCGCAGAAATATTGCCGTCATAGATTGCTTCCTGAATGGAAATTGCCGTTGATTGCGGGAATACGGCATCCAGTTTCTGCAGGATTTCCTTCTGAAACACAAAACTGATTTCTTTATTCGGAAGTGCCACTTCGCACATAAAATCACCGCTGAAGGAAGGATCGGCTTTTTTCATTTTCAGGTATCCGGCAACCAGCAGAAAACTGTAAACTGATGATGGATTGTTCCGGATCTGTGGGTAAATGACGCCGGTATCGACATAGGTGATAAAGGAATGCCCCTGCAAGAGATCGTTCAATCGGCTGTAAATATCTTCATCTGCCTCAGCAAGAATCTCACCGATGATCTCATTGCTTCCGGTGGATTGCCAATAGGCTCTTGGCTGACAATCATTCCGGAAATAGTTGATGTCCGCACATTTTGGGCAGTTCAGTTATTCCGGTGCCCTTTTTCATTGTTTGATTAAATCCTTCCCTTTTTTATATTTTATATGCCCTTTTATTTCATTACGCTTTAAGAAGAAATAGAAGGGGATGAACGTCAGTATGGGAAGGATGAACCCCACCATACTGTACGGTGACTGTACGAGTTCGTTATATATGGAGTGGTAGGCGATAGCCACGCATAACATAGCGAGCGAGCCTGTGACAAACAGCTTACGGCGCATAACGATGAAGCTTATACCGTAGCCGATGGCGAGTGTGCTGATAGAATGCATCATACCGGAGCCGAAGCCGCGTATCAGGGCAATGCCGATCGAGATGCTGCCCGCGTTCTGCGAGAGAATGAAGATATTTTCAAATATCGCAAATCCGACGCCGACTATGACCGAGCTTTCCATCAGCTTCTGTCTGCCGGGCGCAAAAACGAATGCATATATGAGCAGAGGATATGCCTTGATGATCTCCTCTACCACCGGGGTGACGTTGACGGAAAATTCCTTGAGCGATTCATTAAGCAAACTGTTTAAAAATCCGTCGAATTCACCGCAGAAGAAGCAGGCGACTATGCCTATCATAAGAAATATTATATTTGTGCGCGTCCTTTTGTCAAAGACAAGGCAGGCAACGCAAAGCGGGATAATGATACTGATAAAGAATATCAGACTAATGTTTTCCATACTCTGTGCCCCCTTACCGTCGAATTCATCATAAAGAACGTGTTGATCATTATTGCCGCTCTGACAATATCCGAGAAAAGCGGCTTTCCTTTGAATATGTATATGTAGGAAGCCATATAAAGCAGCCCGAGTACCATTGAGATTATGACGGAGATATTTATCGGCTTTGCCATTTTCTTTATGCCCACGGCGTCCATGGGGAGCAGCAGATGTTTGAATGAGAAATATCCGCCTATTGCAAGCGGGATAAGCTCGATCATCAGAACGATCGCAAACGCGATCTTTTTTGAAGAAAAGAGCGGTATGAGAATAAACGGAGCAGCGACTGCCACGACTGCGGGAAAGATAAGGGCGATAAGGCGTGCTTTTTTTGTCTTGGGTGTTCTCTCGTCGACCAGACCGTCGATCTGTCCCCAGTTCGCCGAAGCGAGAAAAATATAATATGCAATAGAGCTGAAAAGCCGTGCGGTGCGTGACGGGTCATTTGCGCTGCTGCATACGATGGCGACTGTCGTGCATATCGCCTCAAGCGCGGCACATCCTATCGCGTAAATCATCAGACGCAGATAAAGCGGCGCTTTCTTCTTTCGCAATTCTGCTGCGCCGATAACGAATGCGGCGATCATCCCGATGCAATACACAACGCTGAAAATAGTCTCCGGTGTACTGACGCTCAAAACGGCTGTTCTTCCCATAAGAAAATCCTTCCTGTTAAATATATCCGCAAAGAAGCAAAATCTGTCCATATTTGCATAGTAATACAAACATATTATACCACCTTTTCATTATTTGTAAATAGAAAAAACCGAAAAAAGTCGGTTTTTTTACGCACTCCCGCCCTGTGAAATCACATATTTTTTACGTCATACAAACATGGTTTTGTGAATCCGAAATTACGAGTTTTTCGATCAAGTGACTCGCTTGCCCCGCCAAAATAAGCTTTGAAATAAAATCGGACTCGTTGGGATTTCCCCGCGAGCCCGATTTTGTTATGATTGTGTGCTTGGATGGGTTGTTATTTTTACGCTCTTTCCGTTTGATACTACCAATATGCTGCCGTCTTCATCAGTTCGATAAACGTTTCGATAAACGTTTCGAGGCTTTGGCAATTCATTAAGCAACTCAATAAGCTTTATATTTGGATGGTTATTGTCTTCCTTTTTCTCCTTTTTTGTCGAAATGACAGCATATTGAGGTTTTAGTTTTTCTATTAAATCTTTATTCTCATCCAAAGCGCCATGATGTGCCACTTTCAGCAAAGTTATCCGTGGCTTTTTTTCTAATTTTTTGATGACATCTTCTCCTTGTGCCGCAGGCATATCTCCCGTAAACAAAAACCTCGTTTCCTTATAAGTTACCAATATCACAAGAGAATTATTAGCATCTTTATTTTCGCCGCCCACAGAGATTATTTCTACCTCTGCTTCCCCAAGAGAATATTTATGGCTTGTTTTAGGGACATCTATTTTTTTAGGAGCCATATCTAATTTTGACAATTCTTCAATCACTAAATTATATTTTTCGGAATTTAAATTTTTGTCATTTTTTTCAACGGAAAATACCCTGTCAACTTTTATACCATCCAAAGCTTTCAATTTGCCATCATCCAAAGGTTTCAATCCGCCATAATGATCGTCATGCATATGGGAAATAAAAAGATAATCAAGTTTATTAACACCATTATCTTTTAAAATTTTTTTCACTCTTTCGGTTGCATCTTTCTCATTAGGTCCGACGTCAATCATCATATAATGGCGATCGCAGTAAACCAACGCAGCATCTCCATGTCCTACATCAATAAAAATTATCCAAAAATCACCGCTTGCGATTATTGCTTTTTCTTTTGAGACATTGGAGTGCTGCGATTCTTCGGCTTTTGACGGAGTATCAACGTCAACGGTGCTTGATGTATCCGTTTGACCGTTGGTTTTACAGGACGAAAACGAAAATACAAGTAATAATACGAGAAAAAGTGCGGTAAATCGTTTTAATCTACGCATTTGAATATCACCGTATCACTTCCGAAAATCGACTTTATGGAATCCCATATCCCCTTCTTGACCTCGTCTACCACAAAATTGAATATTACGTCTTCTCCGCCGTTTCCGTTTGATATAACGACTATCAGTTCGTCACCGGTTTTCCAATCGAAAGAGCCGAAATTCTCGCTCTTGAAAATTGCTTTGAAAGACGATATTTCTTTCCCGGTACGTTCGACTTTTTCTATGACGAAATCGTTTATGTATGTACTCTTTTCGGAATTTACGAATATGAACACTTTCGACGAGGAATCAAGGATATCCGCAGTTATGACAAGCTCGTCTTCGCTCATTGTTATCGTATGTTTCGGCATAGTATAGCCGAACGAAAACTTTTCTTTTATGGGTTCCACTATGAATACGCCCGACAATATACCTTCTATCGCGCTTTTTTCCGAATCGTCTATTTCAAGTTTTTCGGCAAGTGAAAACAGCAATTCGCAGTTCACTATAAGCGGCTCATACAGTTCGGGGAGTTCCGTTTTGCGCTTTTCTTTAAGAGATGCGTTATAATCATCAAGACCTTTTTGCTGAACGGTAAGCTCTTCATCATCCAGCATAAAAGTATCGGAATCCTTGAATGTAAGGGTTTTTACCTCATTCAGATATGTTTCGTTCAGTTCTTCCTGCTTGGCGGTCAATGCGTTGACGTTGCTTTTTACGATCTCATACGCAGTTTTAAGGTATGAAATGTCATCCCTTTTGGCGTAGAGAGCTATATAAGTCTGCGCCGCAAAATATTTCAAATCCCACTTATTCTGATACGGAGAATTCAATACGGCAGCATATTCGGTTACGGTGTCAATATATTCCTGCCCGTCGTATATAAACTGCGCGGCAGTTATCGCCATAGGCAAATAATCCGCATACATAAAATCATAGCGGAAAATGCTCGTTTTCATTGCTTCGTATTTTTCAAAGCAATCAAGACATTTTTTATAATCTTCAAGTTCGTAATGGCATTTTGCCAATTCGAGCCAATACGGACCGAAGTTTTCGTATATTTCTTCTTTTGATGTGAAAAATTGAAGCTTTTGATTCGGATTTGTATTGAACGTTGTTTTGACGAAATTTTCTATTGATTCTTCGTTGAGGGTAAGAAAACCCGGTATCTCGTTTTCTCTGACCATATCCACCATATAATTGAACGCTCTCGTTCTGTTCATATGGATTATTTCGGTTTCTTCGTCATCAAGTTCCCAACCGTCTGTCAAAAACTTTCGGTCAAGTTCATCGTTTGCGGATTTGTAATTTGCATAAGAGCTGGCAGCCGTATATGCGATCGAAGCCACCATCTTTTTCCAATCAAAGGAATTTACGACCGTAAGGATCGTAAGCGGATCGGGCATTAAATTCTTTATGGATTTTGCCTTGTCCTGCTCGTAAATATAATTCAGTCTTTCACGCTTTAATTCTATCTGCCGATATTCCTTTATGATATTGAGAAGCGTCTGAAGCTGATCCTGCGTGGTTTCATCAATAACCGGATTTGTGTTATTGAGCAGCGAAGAATAAATTTCTTCAAGGTATATTCTGTTATTTTTTGAACTTTCGATTTTTTGCGAGATCATCGCAAGATAATTCAACATTGCGACGGAATTAAGCTGCTTTTCGCTCAAACCGGACAGCTCGTCATCGACAGAAGAATTCTCGGTTTCAACCGATTCTCCGGAAGACTCTTCTACGGTGCTTTCGGCACATCCCACGAAAGCCGTCATCAATACAAAGTATGCCAACAATACGCAAAGAAATTTTTTCATTTTTTATTCTCCTATTGCCAAAAACCGACTTTTATATTGTGCATCAATCAAAAGAAATACCATACCGTTGATTAGTATATCACATAATTTATTATACTGCAAGTGTCTGTTTTGATTTTTCCGATAAATCCGATAAAATCAAAGAAGAAAATGTGTAATATACTTCTTGACATATTTGCTTTTTTGCATATAATTGGTGGTGAACGGAGGTAATAACAATGCCCAATGAATTCCCCGGTATATACTGTACCGAACACATCGTTTTCCTTGCTTTGTTCTTCGTTCTGGCGGCGGTCGGAACGGTTCTCGTCATCAGATTCGCAAAAAGCGAAAAAAGCCGCAGCATCATCGTAAAAGTCAGCGCGGCGGTACTGCTTGTGCTGATTGTCACAAACCGCATAAGCGTCACGGCTGCGCAGGTAAGCTCGGAGCCGGAGCTGTACTCGTGGCTCAATCTGCTGCCGTACACCTTCTGCGGGCTTGCAAGCCTCGTGTACGCACTTTCGGCGCTGTTCGGCAAAGACAACAACACGGTCTTCCATTTTATAGTCTATTTTGGCTTTTTCGGTGGACTTGCGACGCTGTTTTATCCCGATTTTCTCGAAACGCAGACGTTCTGGGACATACGGACGACCACGGGACTTCTGCATCACGCCGTAATGATATGGATGTCCGCGCTTCTCGTCGCCACGGGAAAATTCCGTCCCGATGCGAAGAAATGGTACGTCTATCCCGTCGGATACTGTCTTGTGATGCTGCTCGGGCTCTTCGAGCTTGACGGTCTCGGCTTCAACGAAGCTATGAATATCGGAAAACCGCTGGTTTCTTCCCTGCCCGTGCTTACGTCCTGGTACGTCATCGGAGCCGTATCTTCCGTTTTCACCGTGCTTATCTCGCTTTTCGGGGGCAGGATAAAGCGCAAGAAAGCGTAAAGCGCATCGTTTCTCGCTTATAAATAATATCAAAAGGAGACGAACTGTATGGAAAAACTGATTTTTGATCCGTCAAAGACCGCCGGAAAGTTCAAAAACTTAAACAGCACCAACGGCGGACCGTGCTGCAAACGTCACTGCACCGATCAGAGCCGCAGCAATTTCAACGATTACAAGGCGATGCGTATGCCGTATTCGAGAAATCACGATTCGGGAACGCTGACAATTTACGGCGGTCCGTACAGCCACGACATTACAAACATTTTCCCGAACTTCAATGCCGACGAAAACGATCCATTGTCATACGATTTTGCCTGCACCGACGAATCGGTGCTGATTGCTCTCGATGCCGGAACAAAGACGTTCTTCCGTCTCGGTCAATCTATAGAGCATCAGATAAAAAAGCACGGTACGATCCCGCCCAAGGACTACGGCAAGTGGGCGCGCATCTGCGAGCATATAATACGCCACTACACCGAAGGATGGGCAGACGGATATACGCTCGATATGCCATACTGGGAAATATGGAACGAACCCGATCTCGATCCCGATGACTGCACCAACAAGCGCACCTGGGGAGGAACGAAAGCGGAGTTTTTCGATTTTTATGAGATCGCGGCAAAACATCTCAAAAAATGCTTTCCGCATCTTAAAATAGGCGGTCCCGCACTTGCAGGTTACGAGAAATGGGGCGAGGAATTTCTTTGCGAAATGAAAAAGCGTTCCGTTCCGCTTGACTTCTTCTCGTGGCACATTTACGAGTCAACTCCCGAATTCATCGAAAAAAAGGCGTACCGTATGCGCGGCATCATCGACAGATGCGGCTACCCGGACGCCGAAAGCATACTCAACGAATGGAACTACGTCAAGGGATGGATCGACGAATTCAAATATTCGGTAAAAGTAATTCACGGCATCAAAGGCGCCGCGTTCACAATGGCGGTCATCAGCCGTATGCAGTATGCGCCCGTGGATATGCTTATGTACTACGATACACGTCCGTCGGTATTCAACGGCGCATTCGATTACTACACCTACGAGCCGCTCAAGGGATATTACCCGCTCAAATGGTACGGCGAGTTTTACGATTACGACTGCGCGGTGCCGTCCGTGAACGAAGTCAAGGACATATATTCGCTGTGCGGAAAACGTGACGACGGCAGTTTTATCGCGGCGATCACCTACTATACCGACGACGACTGCGCCGACGCCAAAACGGTCCGGCTCGATTTCGGTACTGCGGAAGTCGAAGAAGCGTATCTTCTTGACGCCTCCCACGACGGAACGCCGGTCACGCCTCCCGACGGACTTGTTTTCACTTTCAGCCCCGACAGCGTACTGCTGCTCAAAGGAAAACTGATCTGAAAGCGGAATCAGTTTAAGGCGAAAAAGTCAAACATTCTGCGTCTGAAATCAGGATCTTCATCGAAAACCGCGTGGCTGTATCCGTGACGGACGTACATATCGCCGCCGGAAAGACGTGCGGTCTCCGAAATATCTTCAAATGAAAACACATTGTCTTCGTCCGATGCAACAAGGAGAAGCGGTGTTTTTATTTTTTTGTCATACTCGCGGAGATCGGCGTTCAGTATCGCGCCCGTGAGGACGGTCATAAGACGGCAGTCGTCCTCGTTCCCGTTGTCGAGCGCGTTCTGAATAAGGGTCTCGTACTCTTTGAGATAAGCCGCGGAATAGACGGCGTCGAAAAAGCAGCGGTTCAGTTCGCGCACGTTCGCTTTTGCCGCAAGGGCGTTCCATCTGCGCATCGCGTCCGGGGACGGTTCGGTCATCCGCGCAACGGTGGAGGCAAATACCGCTGCCGAAAAAAGCTCCGGGTGCTTTGCCAGAATGACCTGCCCCACCATTCCGCCGAACGATGCGCCGAAAAAGCGGCACTCTTTCAGTCCGAGCAAAACGAGCGCTTCCGCAACGGCATCGGCGATGAATCCGATCGTTCCGTCCTCGGGACATACGGCGGGGTATTCAAAAAGATATATCGTATATTCACCGTCAGCCTCCGCATAAGCGGCTTCGACGGAAGAAGCGTTTTCAAGGATGCTTTTCAGGCTCAATCCCGGCATAATTATCAGATTTTTGGCACCGGAACAGCATTTTGCATAGTTCAGTTCGCATTTTGACGTTTTAACGGATGAAACTGTCATTGACTTTTTCCCTTTCGTTCTTTTATATTTTGCTTATTTTAGCATATTCATTTTGTAAAGTCAATTCGCTGTGTGCAGCGATTATTCTTGACAAAACGGCCGAAAAATGGTATATTTATTTTAATCGGAGTTGAAGTTTATACGTCCATTGCGTCCCGCATCATAGCCGCCGTTGCGGGGGCTTTGGTCACCGCCCTTGCCATTGCGGGATTTTTCGCAGTTATCTGCCGCAGCAGGTCTACGAGCTGATAGTAACGGGAGTTACCGATAAATACAAACTCAATATCGGAAAAGTCAAATGGTGCTACGACGTCGCGTCGCTGATACTGCCCGTGGTGATGATGCTTTTACTGCTTCGACGGAGCTTGAAAAGTACGTCTTTGAAGTCGATGAATACACCACCCTCGACTACGACTGCGCCGACGCCTTCTAGTACGATCTTATGCGCAAGGTGCAGTATTCGAGCTATTATCTCGGCTATGACGAATGCAAGAACAACCATTTCGATCCGAGAACCGAGGTCCTCGGCGACGTGTCCTGGGCGGTTTATGACCTTGTGATGCACCCCGAATTCGAGGATATGGCGAGAAAAGAGATAGATGCCGCCATTGCCGGCATAAAAGATATGCCCCGCAAGGAAAAGCAGGACATAAATGAATATTGGGAATCCATTTTCACGGAAGTCGTTGACGTAAACGCAAAAGAGATGTTCGTCCGCATATTCGAGAACGAGGATATCCTCTATCTGATCGGTTTCGACGGTACGAAAAAGCTGAACAGCATTGAAGAGTGGAAATGACGGAGTTATAAAGTTTTCAGTTTTCGGTTTTCAGTTTTCAGAAAATTGTAGTACCTTGTTTCAATTAAAACTTTACATTATTATTTCAGGATAAAGGTGCTTGAGCTTAATTCTTGCATCGGCGGTTGTGAATTGCCATGAAACACCTTTCTGTTTAGCATTTCTGT
>JAZUKE010000124.1:0-3106 GCA_045643125.1 Eubacteriales bacterium | reverse complement strand
CATTTTATATTCTCCTTAATACTTGTTATGCTTGAAAAACACACCGTAAAAATAACTAATCAACAAAGATATTATAAACATCGTAATATCTCCTTCCGTAAATATACTATATCACATTTGCGATGATTTGTCAACACATTTTTTGACATTTTATGACATTTTGTGATTTGCCCCAAACAAAAATCCCCCTACCTCTTTCGGAAGCACGGGGATAATATGGTATTGCTGCTTTTCCTTGATAGCTGCCTGGGCTGCTGCAAGGCGGGCGATGGGAACTCTGAACGGTGAGCAGGAAACATAGGTGAGACCTGCGTTATGGCAGAATTCCACGCTGGCGGGGTCGCCGCCGTGTTCGCCGCAGATACCGAGCTTGATATCGGGACGGGTGGTACGTCCGAGGTCGGAAGCGAGCTTGACGAACTTGCCGACACCGACGGTGTCGAGCTTGGCGAACGGATCAAATTCAAATATGCCCTTTGCGTAGTAGTCTTCGAGGAATTTTCCGGCGTCGTCACGCGAGAAGCCGTAGGTCATCTGAGTGAGGTCGTTGGTGCCGAAAGAGAAGAATTCTGCTTCGGTGGCGATCTCGTCTGCGGTGACGGCGGCACGCGGGATCTCTATCATCGTACCGACTTTGTACGAGAGCTTGACGCGGTTTTCGGCGATTATTCTGTCTGCGGTGGATGTGACCAGCTTCTTGACGTATTTCAGCTCTTTTACGTCACCGACAAGCGGTATCATAATTTCGGGAACGATCGAGGTGCCGAGCGTGTGGTTGACGTTGATCGCGGCTTCGATGACGGCTTTGGTCTGCATTTCGTAGATCTCGGGGTACGAGACGGCAAGACGGCATCCTCTGTGTCCCATCATCGGGTTGGACTCGCGCAGCGAGATGACGACATTGCGGAGGTCTTCGTATTTCATTCCCATTTCGGCTGCAAGCTCTTCAATATCGGCTTGAGCGGTGGGAAGGAATTCGTGGAGAGGCGGATCGAGGAAACGGATGGTAACGGGGAAGCCCTTGGCAGCCTTGAAGATGCCTTCAAAGTCGCTTCTCTGCATCGGGAGCAGCTTATCAAGCGCTTTCTTGCGCTGTTCGACGTTTCTCGAGATGATCATTTCGCGCATTGCCTTTATTCTGTCGCCGTTGAAGAACATATGCTCGGTACGGCAAAGACCGACGCCTTCTGCGCCGAACGCCATTGCCTGGGCGGCATCCTTGGGGTTGTCGGCGTTCGTTCTGACCTGAAGTCTTCTTCTTGCGTCAGCCCACGACATAAATTTGGCAAAGTCGCCGGTGATCGCGGCGGGAACGGTTTTGATGACGTCAATATAAATATTGCCGGTCGAACCGTCGATGGAGATATAGTCGCCTTCGTGTACGACGTGTCCGTCGAGTATGAAGTATTTTTCGGCCTCGTTGATCTTGAGCGCACCGCATCCGGCGACGCAGCAGCAGCCCATTCCGCGGGCAACGACTGCGGCGTGCGACGTTCTGCCGCCTCTGCCGGTGAGTATGCCTTCGGAGGCGTACATACCTTCGATATCTTCGGGGGAAGTCTCAAGTCTTACGAGTATGACCTTCTGTCCTTTTGCGTGTGCCGCCTTTGCTTCTTCGGCGGTGAAATAAACGCGTCCGCAGGCTGCTCCGGGAGAAGCGGGAAGTCCGGAAGACACGGGCGTTGCCTGTTTGAGCGATATCGTATCGAACTGCGGGTGAAGCAGAGCGTCGAGCTGTCTCGGCTCGACCTTCATTATCGCTTCGTCTTCGTTGATCATTCCTTCGTTCACGAGGTCAACGGCGATACGGAGAGCGGCAGCGGCGGTACGCTTGCCGTTTCTGGTCTGAAGCATAAAGAGCTTGCCGTTTTCAATGGTGAACTCCATATCCTGCATATCTCTGTAATGGTTTTCGAGCTTGGCTGCGATATCAATGAACTGATCGTAAGCTTCGGGAATGGTGTTTGCAAGTTCGGTGATGGGCTGCGGCGTGCGTATGCCGGCAACGACGTCTTCGCCCTGGGCGTTCATAAGGAATTCGCCGTACAGTTTCTTTTCACCGGTAGAGGGGTCACGGGTGAACGCAACGCCGGTGCCGCTGGTCGGGCCCATATTGCCGAATACCATTTCCTGAACGTTGACGGCTGTGCCCCACGATGAGGGAATGTCGTTCATTCTTCTGTAAATGATGGCTCTTTCGTTGTTCCACGAACGGAACACGGCTTTTACGGCTTCGATAAGCTGCTTTTTGGGATCCTGAGGGAACTCTTCACCCATATTCTCAAAATAATACTGCTTGAATTCCTTGAGCAGGCGTTTCATATCGTCGGCGTCAAGCTCGATATCGAAATGTTTGCCTCTTTCGATCTTGACTTTGTCGATGATGACTTCAAAATTCGACTTGGGAAGCCCCATAACGACGTCCGAGAACATCTGCACGAAACGTCTGTAAGAGTCGTATGCGAATCTGGGGTTGTTGGTAAGACGTGCAAGACCTTCAACGACGGAATCGTTGAGACCGAGGTTGAGGATGGTGTCCATCATACCGGGCATCGACGCTCTCGCACCCGAACGGACGGAGACGAGAAGCGGGTTTTCGGCGGAGCCGAAGGTCTTTCCGGTCATTTCTTCCATTTTGCCCATATATTCGTAAATTGATTTTACGATATCTTCGGTCAGAACCTCACCGTCGTCATAATACTTGGTGCAGGCTTCTGTCGAAACGGTAAATCCGCGGGGAACGGGCATACCGAGATTTGTCATTTCCGCAAGGTTGGCGCCTTTGCCGCCGAGAATAGCGCGCATATTCTCGTTGCCTTCCGAAAACAGATAGAGATACTTTTTGCTCATTTGTTCCTCCTGAAAGTTATAATTATTACATTTTCTTCTTGTAAAACGTTATTATACAGCATCATTTCCGAAATGTCCATACCTTTTCATAATATTTTTTTGCTTTTTTCGAAATAGTGAATTCCCAAAGTAAATTCCACAGTGGAATTTGCAGTAGAATTTAGTGTAGGAAAGATTTTGTGGTAGAATTTAGTCTGGGAAAAGGAGGCCCGGACTATGATAATAAGCGAAAAGAAAAACAAACACATGACACTCG
>JAZUKE010000123.1:0-8787 GCA_045643125.1 Eubacteriales bacterium | reverse complement strand
TTCGCCGTAAACGGTATCATCGAGGAAGGAAACGTACTGAGAAAGAGCGTTGCCTTCTGCATCGGTGTAAGAAGAGTCACAGTTCCAGAAAGTATAAGCGTCGAAATAAACGTCTTTGCCTTCGGAAAGAAGAGCTTTTGCTTCGTCGAGAGTGGTGGTCTTGTAAACGACTTTGGTAAGAGCGTTGTAATATTTGAAGCCGCCGGCAACTGCGGATTCACCGCTCCAATAAAGGTTGGAACGATAGTTCTTCATCTTAGGATCAAGGAGCTGCTTCATCGAATAGATATAGTCATCAGCAGTGATCTTGACGCCGTTTTCCCATTTTGCATTGGGGTTGAGCTTGATTTCGAAAACGTAGCCTGCTTCGGTGGTTTCGGCAGTTTTGCCGGACTGGAGGGAGACATTGTATTTGGTGAGGTCGCCCTGATTGTCTTTGGTCACGTCTTTGATTTCGGTAGCCATTTCATAAACCCACTGATATACACCGTCTTCGGAATTGAGGATAGACATAGTGCAGAACGGGGAAGAAATGTAGGACTGGATAGTGTCATCGGCGTTGGTTTCCCAGGTGTGGGGGTTCCAGTTGTTGCCGAGGGTTGTTGCATAGCTTCTGTAAGTAAAGTTGCCGCGTGCAACTTCGGTCTTTTCCGGTGCTTTGGATTCGTCGCCGCCTTCGGATTCGGTGCAGCTTGCGAGAGCTACAACAGCGAATACCATAACGAGAGCGAGAAGCGCGGACAAAACCTTTTTGAGATTTTTGCTCATAAATCGTATTCTCCTTATAAATTTTTTTAACATTAAATATATATCCCGCACGCCGGATAAGCTCCACCGAATTCGCTTATCCAAAGTGCCGGTATATCCGAATGTTTCGTGTAGTATAGCAGATTTTTTTGGATTTTGCAAGTATTATTATGATTTTTTTGTGCCCGTTTTACAATTTTTTTACAAATTTTATGCCATTGTAGCCTGTTGTTTTGCTTTATCTGTCAAATCACGCATTATTTTCCGTCAATCACGCGCCTGCAGCGCAGGATGAGCGAGTCTTCGTCCGACACGTCATCGCCGCGGATGCGCTTTCCGGCAGCGCGTTTTTCGGCGGAAGCAAGTATCTTGCGGCAGTAAGACACATATCCGGCGTCATCTTCGCCGCCCTTGCCGAGGTAGGTATCGGAATAGGTGTATTCCGTCATTTCCCCGGTGTGATACGCTTTCAGCACGGCGTAGGCTTTGCCGAGCGACACGCAATAGGCTTCCTTTTCTATTATATAGCCGCTGTCCCAGAGGTATTTTCTGAGTATCTCGGCGTTCGTCATCGGCTGCAGCACAAGGGAGCGGAAGCAGTCCTTTCCGCGTTCGATTATATCCGCCATAAGGATGCCGCCCATTCCGCATATTGCGGCGGTATCGTACACGCCCGTGACGGAATCGAAGCCGTCGGACAGAAAAAAGTCCATTTTGCTTATCACGCCGTATTTTTCGGCGTTTTTCCTTGCGCTTTCAAGCGGCATCGGGTTTATGTCGGCTGCCGAAGCGCGGACGCATCTGCCGTTCAGCAGCAGCCACACGGGCAGATATCCGTGGTCGGTGCCGATGTCGATGAACGTCTCCCCGGTGACGAGGGAAGCCGCCGACGCAAGTCTTTCGTCAAGCTTCATAGTCAGACACCGAAGAACGAACGGGCGAATTTCACCGTTTCCACGGCGTCTTTTCCGTAGAAATCGGCGCCTATCGAGGAGGCGTATTCCCTGTTCAGCACGGCGCCGCCGACCATAACGCACACGTCGGGCTTCTTTTCGCGCAGCAGTTTTATCGTTTCAGCCATCGACGCGACGGTCGTCGTCATCAGCGCCGAAAGCCCCACGAGACGCACGTCGTTTTCGATCGCTTTTTCAAGCACCTCCTCGGCCGGTACGTTCTTGCCGAGGTCGATGACGTCAAATCCGTAGTTTTCGAGCAGCACCTTTACGATGTTTTTGCCGATATCGTGGATATCGCCCTTTACGGTGGCGAGGATTATCTTGTTTGATGACGTTTTTTGGGTTTTGTAAGACGCTTTTATCACGTCGAACGACGCTTTTGCGGCATCGGACGAGTTGAGAAGCTGCGGAAGATATATTTTTCCGCTTTCAAAGCCTTTGCCCACTTCGTCGAGCGCCGGTATAAGCTCGCCGTTTATTATGTCGAGCGGCTCTCTTTCGGTCATCAGCTTTGACGTTATTTCCGCAGAAACGGACGCAAGCCCGCTTATCACCGCGTCTTTCAGGCTTTCCGCCTTTGCGGAAGAGTTTTTCTTCTTTTCGTCAGCCGAAACGGCGGTGTAATGGGTGAATTGTCCGTCGTAGCCGCCTTTTACGAAAGTGTTGTAAACGAACATAAGCAGCTCCGACGACGGGTTGACGATACCCGCCGAAAGTCCGCTTTGCAGCGACATTCCGAAGAACGCGGCGTTTATCCTTTCCCTTTCGGGCAGTCCGAACGAGATGTTCGACACGCCGAGTACCGTTTCGATACCGAGTTTTTCTTTTATGAGCCTTACCGTTTCGAGCGTGACTGACGCGGCGTCAGCCGACACCGCCTGCGTCGTGACGAGAGCGTCGGCGACGAGGTCGCGCCTTGAAATGCCGTATTCTTCGGCTCCCTTTGCGATCTTTTCGATAACTGCAAGGCGCCCGGAAGCATTTTCCGGGATGCCGTTTTCGTCCATCGCAAGGCAGACGACGGCGGCGCCGTATTTTTTGACGAGCGGCAGCACCGTTGACAGCGACTTTTCGGTCCCGTTGACCGAGTTGACGAGCGGTTTGCCGTTGTAGATGCGAAGCGCTCTTTCGAGTGCCTGTACGTCGGACGTATCTATCTGGAGCGGCAGTTCGGTGACGGATTGCAGGGTTTTCACGGCTTTTTCAAGTGTTTCGGCTTCGTCGATACCGGGAAGTCCCACGTTCACGTCGAGAATGTCGGCACCGTTTTGTTCTTCCTTTACGCCTTCGCGCAGGATATATTCAAAATCGCGCTTTTTGAGCGCTTCCTTAAAGAGCGGTTTGCCCGTCGGGTTGATGCGTTCCCCGATGACGAGCGGCTTTCCGCCGAAGAAAACGGCTTTGCTTCTTGAAGTCACGACGGTGGAACCGACAGTTTTGTGCGGCACTATCGCGTGATCTTTGAGGTAGGATATCGCCTTTATATGCGTGTCGTCCGTGCCGCAGCAGCCGCCGACGGCGCTGATGCCGAGAGACACCATTTCCGACGCTTTTGAAGCGAATTCGTCTGCTCCCACGTCGAAAACGGGTTTTCCGTCAACGTCGTGCGGGAGTCCCGCGTTTGCGGAGCAAAGCACGGGAACGGATGCGTATTCCATAAACGAAGGGAGCAGCCGCAGGAACTGGTCGGGGCCGTTTCCGCAGTTGAAGCCTATGCCGGAAACGCCCATAGCCTGAAGCATTATCGCGGCGTCGAACATTTCACCGCCCGTGAAAAGGCGGTCGTCGCTGCCGGGCATCATCGTGACGATGACGGGGAGAGACGTATTCTCTTTTGCGGCAAGGAGAGCCGCTTTCATTTCGTAAGGATCGGACATCGTCTCGAAAAGTATGACGTCGGCACCGTATTTTTCGCCGGAAAGAGCAATTTCGGCAAAGGCTTCGACCGCTTCTTCAAACTCCAATTCCCCGACGGGGGCAAGCAGTTTGCCGAGAGAGCCGACGGAAAGTGCGGCGAAGGCTTCTTTGCCCGATTCGGCGATGGCGCTTTTTGTTATCGAAAGTGCGGCTTTCACGGTCTCATCGACCGAAAGACCGTACTCCGACAGTTTATAGCGGTTTGCGCCGAACGTGTTTGTCGATACGACGTCGGCACCCGACGCAAGATAGGAAAGCGGTATCGCTTTCACGTCGTCCGGGTGCGTGAAATTCCATATTTCGGGGATTTCTCCGCCGGAAAGCCCTTTTCTCTGCAAAAAAGTGCCGGTGGAGCCGTCGAATATCATTATTCTTTTGCCGAAAACGTCCGAAAACTTCATTTTTTACCTTTCGATACCCGACATTATCGCTTCCGCGATACGGGGCTTGTTCATTGTGTAGATATGTATGTGGGTGAAACCGTTTGAAATAAGGTCGTTTATCTGTCTTACGGCAAAGTCGATGCCCGCTTTTTCCATATCGGGCGTGTAGCCGTATTTTGCGATTATCGCGGCAAGCTCGCTCGGTACGCGGCTCTTGGAAAGCTCGATCATCTTGCCGATCCTTTCGGCGTTGGTGACGGGCATTATGCCGGCGACGAGCGGTACTTCGATCCCCTTGCTCCTTACCTTGGAAGCGAAGTCATACATCACGGCGTTGTCGAAAAACATCTGCGTGGTGAGGAAATCCGCGCCCGAATCGACCTTTATTTTAAGGGCTTCGATATCGGAATCAAGGTTTTCGGATTCCGGGTGTCCTTCGGGATAACAGGCGCCGCCGACGCAGAAATCGCCTTTTGCCTTTATCTCTTTCACGAGCTGATAAGCGTAGCGGTATTCGTTGGGCAGCTCGACGGAGTTGTCCTTGGGGATGTCGCCGCGGAGCGCAAGTATGTTTTCGACTCCGGCGTTCTTTATCTCGTCGATGACGGAATTGACCTTTTCGTGCGTCGAAGAAACGCAGGTGAGGTGGGCAAGCGCGGGGAGCCCGCGGGACTGTATTTCCTTTGTCATTTCAACGGTGAATTCCGAAATACCGCCGGACGCGCCGTAGGTGCAGGAGATGAACGACGGACCGAGTGCCGCCGTTTCGGCAACGACCTGCTTTGCCTCGGGAAGGCGCGAGAACATCTTGGGCGGGAACAGTTCACACGATACGGTTATTTTGTTTTCCGCAAGTATTTTTGAAATCTTCATTTTTCTCATCCTTTCAGTTATTCTCCGCTCTTTCGGGACGGTATTCTTCGCCGACGGTCTGCGTCCTTGCCTTTCCGTTGGTGAGCGAGGACACATCGGCGGCAAAGGTATCGGCGTTTTCGCTTTTTATGCAAAGTCTGCTCGTCACCGACGAGCCGTATTCGGTGCCGATGACGATGATATCATTCTTCTTATAATAATAGGAAAGTTTTTGATGCTCGGAGTAGTCGCATTCCACGGTGACGACGGTAAAGCTGCGCCATTCGGCTTTGCCCGCTTCATCGACTGCCGACTTTGCGGAAGCCGTGTACGCCCTTACGAGACCGCCCGCTCCGAGGAGTATTCCGCCGAAATAGCGGGTGACGACGATCACCGCGTCGGTGATGCCCTCCTTGCGAAGCACGTCCAGCACGGGAAGCCCCGCGGTGCCGTGCGGCTCGCCGTCGTCGGAAAAGCGGCTGATGTTGTTGTCGCGCAGCACATAGGCGTAGACGTTATGGGTGGCGTCGGAGTATTTTTTGCGCACCGACGCAATGAACGACAGCGCCTCTTCCTCGGTGGAAACGGGCTTTGCCGAGCCGTAGAAGACCGATTTTTTCTCGGTAAATTCGGTAAATGATTCTTTTTCTAAGCTGAAATAGCTCATTTCAGGCAGAATTCGTTGTAAACCGCCTTGATAGCGGCTTCAAAGTCGGTTTCGGCAACGCCGATGATGATGTTTATTTCGGAAGAGCCCTGATCTATCATCTTGATGTTGATGCCCGCGTCGGCGATAGACCTGAACACTCTCGAAGCGGTGCCGGCGTAGTTGACCATACCGCGTCCGACGACGGCGATGAGCGCAAGGTCGTGTTCGATGGAGATGTGGTCGGGGTTGACCATACGCGAGAGCTTGTTGAGCAGGAAGCCTTCGCGGTTTTTGATGTTCGCCGTTTCGACGATCACGGACATAGTGTCGATGCCGGAGGGCAGATGCTCGAAGCAGATGTTCATATCATAGAACGCCTGAAGCACCTTCATTCCGAAGCCGACCTCCACGTTCATCATATCTTTTTCAAGATGGACGACGGAAAAGCCCTTTTTGCCGGCGATGCCGGTGATGATGGCGGGATTCGGGGATTCGGAGTCGGAAACGATCATCGTTCCTTCGTCTTCGGGCGAATTGGTGTTGCGGATGTTGATGGGGATGCCGGCGATCTTTACGGGGAAGATGGCGTCTTCGTGAAGCACCGTCGCGCCCATATACGAAAGCTCGCGCAGTTCGCGGTAGGTGATGGTTTTTATGGGAAGCGGGTCCTTGACGATGCGCGGGTCGCACATAAGGAATCCGGAAACGTCGGTCCAGTTTTCGTAGATGTCAGCCATAACGGCGCGCGCGACGATGGCGCCCGTGACGTCGCTGCCACCGCGGGAGAACGTCTTTATCTCGCCGCACGGCAGAGTGCCGTAAAAACCGGGAACGACCGCTTTTTCGCATTGAAGGAGACGTTCGGACATAAACAGATTCGTTCTGTCGGCGTCGAACGCTTTGTCCGGTCCGAAGAAAACGACTTCGGCAGCGTCAACGAATTCGTAGCCGAGATAGTTTGCGAGCAGTATTCCGTTGAGGTATTCGCCGCGGCTTGCGATGTAGTCGATCGTGCAGCCCTTTTCAAGGCTCTTGCAGATGATGCCGAACTCCTTTTCGAGCGTGATGTCAAGTCCGAGACCGTTGACTATCTCGTCGTATCTCGCTTTTATCTTGGCGATGGTCTGAGTGTAGTCGCCGCCGGAGCAGGCAGCACGGTGGCACTCGATGAGCAGGTCTGTCACTTTGGTGTCGCCCGGGAACGACTTTCCGGGTGCGGACGGTACGATGTAGCGGCGTGACGGATCGGCAAGGATTATCGACGCGACCTTTTTGAACTGTTCGGCGTTCGCAAGCGAGGAACCGCCGAATTTGACTACTTTGATAAAATCAGTCTTCATTATAATTAACTCCCCATAGGATAAAATTAGCGTTTGCAATCGTTTTTGCACACTTTGATAAATAATGAATAATTGTACCACACGAAAAACGAAAATTCAATAGTTTTTTGAGCGATTTTTGTCTTATACATATAATATATGCAATTTTTACGGTTTCGACTTGACAAAGCGGAAAGATGTTGCTATAATTCAATGCGAAGTCCGAGAAAGTACGGAAATTATTTTCGTACACGGTGAGAGAATAAAGTTTTCAGTTTTCAGTTTTCAGTTTTCAGAAAGAGTGGAGTGGATGAAATTATTTTCACGACGTGTCGTGAAAATAATCACATCAATTTGACATTTGTAATTTGGCATTTTCAATTAACTTGTCCTTGTAGCTCAGCTGGATAGAGCGTTCGCCTCCTAAGCGTAGCGAGCAAAGCGAGCGGCGCGAGTGCAATGAATGACAGCCCGGTGGGCTGTCAGAACACGAGCGGACCGAGCCCGCAGGCGAGACAGGCCCGCGGAACGGGACTTTCGCAAATCATATTTGCTTTCGCCCTCTCCTTCTTACTTTTGTTGTTTACTTATATTTTATATATGTCCTTGTAGCTCAGCTGGATAGAGCGTTCGCCTCCTAAGCGAAAGGCCCGCGGTTCAAATCCGCGCAGGGACGCCAGAAAAAGAGCATTGCTTTTGCCAGAGTTCCGTAAGGATGTTTTTCAAAAACTTTATGAAAACCAACTATTAAGAGCGTGGCAAGGGCAAAAGAGATACCGAGATTAGCAGAAATGCTTGTCTCGGTATTCCTTTATCTATGACGATATGTTCAAATAAGATTGTCAAAGCAATTTGTTTTGACAGTCTTTTTTTATTTCGCACATTCGCCCACACATTCGTATTATCTTCCATTTCATCCTACAATATAGTCGAAGGAGGACGAAAGACGATGAAAGAAATCAAAAGGCGGTTGGTGCTGGACGATTTTGAGTATCGGCTATTGGTAGAATGTGTCAACAAGGCACGGACAATGTTTCTTGACGAGAATAAGCCGGTCGAGGATGTATCCGCACTGCTTCTCAAAATCATAGACGCACCGACAAAGAAAATCAAAGTTAGGAGTTGAGCAAAATGGAAAAATCATTATTCGAGCAAATGGGCGGTACATACACACAGGTCGGTGATTTTCTGCTCCCCGATGTTGAACTGCCGGAAGAAAAGTCCATCGGCGTTTGGGGTACGAGGCACTACCACCATCTGAAAAAAGCAAAGCGTACCCTTTTCAGCCAGTTAGTCATCAGCGGTAAGATGAACGACTACCTTGGCGACATCAACCGGCAGGCAGAGCCGTTTATGGCAATCACAGAGGAAAGCAAGACGAAACCCGCCAAAACCGAGCCGGTTGTCACCGAACCCAAGCAAGAGACAAAGCCACAGACCGAAAAGCCGAAAGAACCAAAGCAAGAAACGCCACCGGCTGAAACGGAAAAGCACGAAAGCGGCGGCATCGTCATCGGCGATCCGACACCCGCACAGACCTATTCTTGCGGCGTTGCCGGACACCACTGCACGGGACCGGAAACGCATTCGTTCATCTGCGAGCTTGAGCAGAAAGGTTGCGAATACTGCGGTTCTCACAGTTGTCCGAGCTTCTATGCGGTGGACGAATGGGGACAAGGGTGCTACACGCCGAGCAAATGCCCGAAATACGATATTCACGCCGATCCGGTATGGTATTGTCAGACTTGCCATATACCCTGCGGCGACGGTAAAAATGGCACTTGCGTTCAGTTCGTCGTCGCCTGCACCTGCCCTAACTGCGGTGAACAAGTCCCGGCATGGACCTGCCACTATTGTGAATGAACGAAACAAATGAAGAGATCAACTGCGAAAGCGGAGCTTCGGCTCCGCTTTTATTTTGCAATTTTTCTTGAATTTCGGTATATTTCGGCATATAACATCTT
>JAZUKE010000122.1:0-19344 GCA_045643125.1 Eubacteriales bacterium | reverse complement strand
TGCTAAACAGAAAGGTGTTTCATGGCAATTCACAACCGCCGATGCAAGAATTAAGCTCAAGCACCTTTATCCTGAAATAATAATGTAAAGTTTTAATTGAAACAAGGTAGTAGGGGACGGCGTCCTCGACGTCCCGATTACTTTGTAGGGGACGGCGTCCTCGACGTCCCGATTACATAGCATAAAGCTTTTTCAAGATAGGGCAAAGACATTCGTCATTGCCTCCCTCCCGGAGGGAGCCTATTATCGTCATCTGCTTCATCTGCAAAACAAATAAAAGGTTTGTCTTCAGCTTGCAACATTTCACATCGCGCAAGCGATACACATATATGCTCCGTCAAAGCGGGATATGCAAAACGAAAACAAAAATATATTTTTTCGTCCCCGCGTTTGCGACAATCTTCTGTTACCGTAAAGAGGTATCATATCCGCGGTGAAGCAAATGGACGAAGTGATCGTGATATACGCGGATATACTGTTTCTCATAGATTTCATAATGGATTTTCTCTGTCTTTACATAACCGGCGCCCTTATGTCGGTGAGGATAAGACTCGGACGTCTCGTCGGTGCCGCCGTATTCGGCGGAGTTTACGCTGTTTGTCTGCAATATCTGCCGGAAACGCCGTTTTTCGTGCTTCTTCCGCTGCATATATTCGCCGCAATGATTATGATATTCATTTTCTGCGGCTTCGTGTCTGCAAAGCAGTTTTTCACCCGCACACTCGTCTTTGCTCTGACATCGGCGTTTTTCGGCGGTATACTCGGCGCGGTCTTTTCGCTACGCGGAGGCGTGACGGTGAACGGCGGCGGCTCTTATGCCGAGATATCCCCGCTGTTCCTTATCGCCGTTGCCATATCTTCCGTGGCAGCGGCTTACGCTTACGGCGTACTTTGCCGGAAGAAGCTTTCCGAACGCTCGGTAAAAGCCGAAATAACCTACGACGGGAACGATATACGCGTCCTTCTGCTTGCCGACACGGGCTGTCACGTCGTAGATCCGATGACGGGGGAAGCGGTGATAATAGTATCGTCGCGCATTTTCGGCGGAAACAAGCCCGAAATGACGCGCGTCATCCCCATAAAAAGCGCCGGCGGCGTAAAGATACTCGAAGCCTTCCGACCGGAAAGCGTAAAGGTGAACGGTGTCGGCGTGAACGCGATAATCGCGTCCGACGAGCTGAACGACAACTATTCCGGCTGCGACGGACTGATACCGATAATATTATTGAGATGAACACGGAGGTCGTAATGTTAAAGCTGATTTCAAAACTTCTTGCCCTTTTCGGGATAGATAACGGAACGTATTACATAAACGGTGCGTCAACGCTGCCGCCACCGCTGTCTCCGGAGGAGGAGGCACGGTGCATCGACTCCATAACGGACGCGGTTTCAAAAAAGACGCTTATCGAGCATAATCTGCGGCTCGTCGTTTATATCGCCAAAAAGTTCGAGTCAACGGGAACGGGGATAGAAGACCTGATCTCGATAGGCACGATAGGGCTGATAAAAGCGATAAACACCTATAAAAGCGACAAGCAGATAAAGCTCGCCACCTACGCTTCGCGCTGCGTGGAAAACGAGATACTTATGTATATCCGCAAAACGTCGGGCCTTAAAGCGGAGCTTTCGCTCGACGAGCCGCTGAACGTCGATTGGGACGGCAACGAGCTGCTGCTCGGCGACCTGCTCGGAAGCGACGGCGACGACGTGTGCCGCAGTATAGAGGAAACGGAGGAAAAGCGGATAATCTCGCTTGCGGTGTCGTCGCTCCCCGAACGCGACAGAAAGATCATTTCCCTGCGTTTCGGTTTCGGCAGAGGCGGAAAGGAAATGACGCAGAAGGAGGTGGCTGACCTGCTCGGTATATCGCAGTCGTACATCTCGCGGCTCGAAAAGAAGATAATCGCGCAGCTCAAGGACACACTTGCAAAATTAAATTATTGACAAATGACTTGCGGTGTGTTATTCTTTATACACGGGATGAAGCCAAATCCAAAACGAAAGTGAGGTCTTATTATTCCGCTCTTTTCAAAGGGAAAGGATAAGCCTTCCGTACCGGAGATATTTTCAAACAACTCTCTCAAAAAGGCGATAGCGTTCATCGACTATGAATCGTGGTACGTTTCAATGAACGTCAATTACGGAATGAAGCCGAACATCAAAACGTGGTTTGAAACGATCTCAAAGCGTTACAACCTTACGGAAGCCGTGTTTTTTGCGGACTTTTCCCATAAATCTCTCGCGGACGAGATACAACGGATCCGCCCTTTTTCCAATAAGATAATCGACACACGAAATCCCACCGGAGTAAAAAAGGATTTTACCGATTTTATCATTCTTGACAACATCTATCAGAAAGCGATGATGAGCGAAGGCATCGACGTCTTCATCCTGTTTTCCGGCGACGGACATTTTTCCTCCGTCGTTTCCTTCCTCAAAAACATCTGCGGCAAAGAAGTCGGCATTTTTGCGGTCGAAGGCTCCTTCTCACGTCAGCTGCGCGAATGTGCGAGCTGGTCGGAGGCAGTTCCCGACGAAAACGAGCTTTTCGGGAACGATTACAGGCTTATTTTCAACGAGCTAAAAAGCAGCAAAACGATGCTGAACGGAACGTCACTTATCGAAAATATTACAAAATCAAATCCTCATTCAAAGAAAAAGAATCTCGAAACTTTACTTGACCGTCTGAAAAAGGACGGCACCGTCACGGAACGCACCGTCGGAAAGACGAAAAACGCGCTTTTCGTCGATTGGGACAAGGCAGAAAACAACGGTTACATAAAAGAATCGTAAAAGAAAACGTTTTTATTTGAAAAAAGCTATTGCAATTTGTGTTTTCGTGTGATATAATATCTTATAGGAAATGAGAGTGGGCTTGCGCCCACTCTTAAATTTTTGTTTTTGACCGGAGGTGTGCGTATGAAACAAAGCATTGCCGAAAAAGCAAGAGGTCTGATCGAAGAAAAAGTAAAGGAAGCCGGTTTTACCGTCTGGGACGTGAGATACGAAAAAGAAGCCGGCGACTGGAATCTGGTCTTTGAACTTGACAGAGGCGAAAATATGTCGATGTCCGACTGCGAGGAGGCGAACGCCATAATCGAGCCGATAATCGACGAAGCAGACCCGATAGCCGATCCGTACATCCTCGAGGTGTCTTCGGCGGGACTCACAAGAAATTTAAGGACGTTCTTCCATTATTCAAAAGCGATCGAAAACGGCTGGAACTGCGTTTTCAAGCTTTTCAAAGCCGAAGACGGCGTAAAAGAGATAAGCGGCGTCGCAACGGATCAGACGGAAGACACGATAACCGTCGGTGAAAAAGTAATAACGAAAAAAAATATTGCCAAAGCAACGGCAATTCTCGGTTGAGGGAGGAAAATATCAAAAATGAACAAAGAATTTTTTGAAGCGCTCGAAGCCCTTTGCAAGGAAAAGAACATCGACCGCGACTATATGACCGAAAAGGTCGAAGCCGCACTCCTTTCCGCGTTCAAAAGAGACAACGGCGGACTCGTGAACGCCAAAGTCAAGCTCGACTTTGAAAAGAAAGAACTCAAGCTTATGCGTCAGCTCACCGTCGTAAACGAAGTCGAAGACGAAAAATGCGAAATTTCTCTTGAAGAAGCCAGGATCAAGTCTAAAAAGTACAACATCGGCGATATATATGAAACTGAGGTAAAAACCCGCAACTTCGGCAGAATATCCGCCCAGACCGCAAAGCAGGTCATCATCCAGGGCATCCGCAACGCCGAACGCGAAATGATCGAACGCGAATACGAAGAAAAGCGCGAAGAGATCGTTTCCGCGGTAGTCGAAATCGTCGATCCCGTTACCGCGAACGCAGTAGTCGAACTCGGCAAAAACCGTATGACGCTGTTCCGCACCGAGCAGATCCCCGGCGAAACGCTCACTCCCGGCGACAGAATAAAGGTTTACGTCACCGAGGTCAAAAAGGGCGTAAAAGGTCCGTCCGTCACGCTCAGCCGTATCCATCCGGGACTTGTCAGACGTCTGTTTGAACTCGAAGTGCCCGAGATCGCCGACGGCGTGGTGGAGATCAAGTCGATATCCCGCGAACCCGGTTCGAGAACCAAGGTGGCAGTCGCCTCCAACGATCCCAACGTCGATCCGATCGGCACCTGCATAGGTCCGAGAGGCGCGCGTAAAAACGCCGTTGCCGAAGAACTCGGCGGCGAAAAGATCGACATTATCAGATATTCCGATTCCAACGAAGAATATATCGCGTCTTCTCTCGCTCCCGCGTCCGTTCTCGAAGTCATCAAGCTTCCCGACGGCGACAGGACTTACCGCGTTATAGTGAACGAAGACCAGCTTTCCCTTGCCATAGGCAGAGAAGGTCAGAACGCACGTCTTGCGGCGAAGCTCACCGGTCTTAAAATAGACATCAAGGCACGCAAAGACGAAGAATAAACGATTCGCAGACAACGGAGGCGGTTTTATGAACGAAACCAAAAAAGTCCCCGACCGCAAATGCGTAGGCTGCGGCGAAATGAAACCGAAGGCTTCTCTTGTACGCATAGTGAGGTCAAAGGACGGAAACGTCTTCATAGATCCCACCGGAAAAGCCAACGGCAGGGGCGCATATATATGCCGTGACGTGAACTGCTTTGCAAAATGCCGCAAGGCAAAACGCCTTGACAAGGCTTTCGGTGCGGGCGTTCCCGACAGCGTGTACGCTTCTTTGGAGGAAATGCTGAAAAATGAATAGTCTGCTTTCCTCTCTGGGACTCATAAAAAAAGCCGGGCATCTCCCGTCCGGCACCGACGAAGCCATAGACGCGATGAGAGGCGGCAAAGCCTCGGTCGTGCTGGTCGCGTCAGACGCATCCGACAACACAAAAAAGCGCGTGTCCGACAAGGCGAACACCTACGGCGTGCGTTATGAAGAAATACCGTTTACCCGAGACGAACTCGGTCAGGCAGTCGGCAAAACAAGCTGTGCCTGCGCCGCCATCTGCGGCAATGATTTCGCTTTGCTGTACGATAAAGCGAAAAGCAAAATTACGGAGGTAAACATATGGCAGAAGAAAAACTGAAAATAAATACTCTTTCAAAGGATCTCGGCATAAAGAAAAGCAAGGACGTGGTGGATCTGCTTGCCGCCCACGGCTTTTCGGGAAAAAGCTCTATGTCATCGCTCGAATCCGACGAGCTTTCGATAATCTTTGAATACTATACCCAGCAGAATCAGACGGATATAACCGCTTTCTTCAAATACTACGACGACAAAAAAGCCGCAAAGAAGAAAGCCGAGGAAGAAGCCGCCGAAGCCGCCCGCAAGGCAGCCGAAGAAAAACAGCGCGAGGAAGCCAAGAACGCTCCCAAGACCGACGCTGCGCCGAAGAACAAGACTCAGCAGAATCAGCCGCAGCAGAACGGTCAGAAGAAGAATCCTCAGCCGCAGACTCAGATAAAAAGGTCGAAGACCGATGTCAGAGTCGTCGATACGAGAGGTACGCAGTCCGTCGATATTTCCAAGTACGACGAAAAGCTCGATTCCTTCGTCACCGAATCCGACAAGATACAGAACGGCAAGACCAAAATAAAGAAAAAGAACAAAAACGATCAGCAGAACGACAAAGGCAAGCAGCATTTCAACGACAGGAACAAGCCCAAAATGGTGCCGAAGCCCGTTCAGCTCAAAATAACGGTTCCGGACGAGATCTCTGTCGGCGAGCTTGCAAGCAGAATGAAGGTCACGGCTCCTGAAGTCATCAAGAAGCTGATGATGAACGGAGTTATGGCGAGCGTTTCCGACCTTATCGACTACGATACCGCCTATCTTATCGCAGATGAATTCAAGGTCAAGGTAGAACGCGAAGTCGTCGTGTCGCTCGAAGATAAACTCTTCGCCTCCGATACTCCCGACGACGAAAAAGACCTTGTTCCGCGCGCTCCCGTCGTCGTCGTTATGGGACACGTTGACCACGGCAAGACTTCCCTGCTCGACGCCATCAGGCATACCAACGTCACGAGCGGCGAAGCCGGCGGCATCACCCAGCACATCGGCGCTTACAGAGTGAAGATAAACGACAGCGATATCACTTTTCTTGATACTCCCGGTCACGAAGCCTTCACCTCGATGCGTGCGAGAGGCGCAAACCTCACCGATATCGCAGTCCTCGTAGTGGCGGCGGACGACGGTATTATGCCGCAGACGATCGAAGCCATCAACCACGCGAAAGCGGCAGGCGTCAACATCATCGTTGCCATCAACAAGATAGATAAACCCGGCGCAGATCCCGACAGAGTGCTTCAGGAGCTTACCAAGTACGATCTGCTCCCCGAAGATTGGGGCGGCGACACGATCTGCATCCCCATTTCCGCACTCAAACATCAGAACATCGACAAACTGCTTGAAATGATAATCCTTTCGGCGGATATGATGGAGCTTAAAGCCAACCCGAACAGACTTGCAAAGGGCGCGGTCATCGAAGCGCGTCTTGACAAGGGCCGCGGCGCGGTAGCGACCGTACTCGTTCAGAACGGCACGCTCAAGGTCGGCGACGTCATCATCGCAGGGACCACCACCGGCAGGATCAGATCTATGAACGACGACAAGGGCAGACCCATAAAGTCAGCCGGTCCCTCTACCCCCGTTGAGATAATGGGACTTTCCGAAGTGCCGAGTGCCGGCGATCAGTTCTCCGCAGTTGAAGACGAACGTCTTGCGAGAGAGCTTGTCGATCAGAGAAAGAGCGAAGAAAAGGCAAAACAGTTCGGCTCGTCCAAGGTCAACCTCGACAACCTGTTCGACCGTATCGGCAGCGGACAGAAGTCGCTCAATATCATCGTCAAGACCGACGTACACGGCACCGCGGAAGCGGTCAAGTCGAGCCTTGAAAAGCTCTCCAACGACGAAGTGAAGGTCAACGTCATCCACGCGGCAGTCGGCGCCATCAACGAAAGCGACGTTATGCTTGCTTCCGCGTCCGATGCCATCATAGTCGGCTTCAACATCCGTCCCGACAGGCAGGCGCTCGATATGGCGTCCAAGGACAACGTGGAGATCAAGACCTACCGCATAATCTACGAATGTCTCGAAGAGATCGAAGCCGCAATGAAGGGTATGCTCGCTCCCGAATTCAAGGAAGTCATACTCGGCAGAGCCGAAGTCAGACAGACCATCCGCGTTCCGAGCGTGGGCACGATCGCCGGTTCTTACGTCACCGACGGCAAGATAACCCGTTCCTCCCTTATCAGAGTCATCCGCGACGGCGTCGTTATATTCGAGGACAAAATCTCGTCCCTCAAACGCTTCAAGGACGACGTGCGCGAAGTCGCGCAGTCATTTGAATGCGGCGTAGGTCTCGAACGCTTCAACGATATCAAGGAAGGCGACGTGCTTGAAGCCTACATTATGGAGGAAGTCGCAAGATAATGGCGTCTTACAGAATAGACAAAATAAACGAACAGGTGCGTGAAGTCCTCACCGACATTCTGCGTACCGTCAAGGATCCCAGAGTTTCAAAAGCTTTTGTTTCGGTGACTTCCGCCGACGTTTCAAAAGACCTTTCCATTGCAAAAATATATTACGGCGTTATGGGCGCAAACGACAAGGACGTTGCCGACGGTCTTAGATCGGCAAGCGGATATATCAGAAGCGAGCTTGCAAGCCGCATCAATCTGCGCCTTACGCCGAAGCTCATATTCATAAAAGACGATTCCGCCGAAAAAGCGGTGAGGATCTCGGAAATTCTGAAGGACATCGAGAAATGAACGAAGAAATCAAAAAGCTGTCGGATTTTCTGCTTTCGCATAACGATTATATACTGTTCACGCACGCATCGGCGGACGCCGATACCCTCGGTTCCGCGTTCGCTTTGCAGTATGCGCTGAGAAAGTGCGGTAAGGATGCCGTCGTTTACAATTCGGAGCCTATCCCCGAAAAGCTCGCTTTTCTGCTCTTTGACGGTGCGTCTCTCGTGAACACGATACCGGAAGGCAGCCGCACTCTCGTGAGCATTGATATCGCTTCGTTTGCCATGCTCAAGGGCACAGACGAAGAATATGTGAAAAATCTGGTTTTCGATTATTCGATAGATCACCACGACGTCAACACCGTGCGTGCGTCGAATCTGCTCTGCTTTGCTTCCTACCCGGCAACGGGCGAGATAATCGCCGAAACGGTAAAGGCTATGGGGCTTGAGTACGACACGTCGCTTGCCGTGTGGCTTTATGCCGCCATTTCGTCGGATTCCGGCTGCTTCAAATTCTCGTCCACACGTCCCGAAACGTACCGCATCGCCGCCGATCTCATTGCCACGGGAATTGATTTTGCAAAAATAAACCGCCGTCTTTTCGAGTGCAAGAGCGAAGGTCAGATACTTCTCGAAAAAGACGCTTACGAGCATCTTGAACTGTACTACGGCGGCAAAGTGGCGATAGTCTGCGTTTCCGACGCGATCCTTGCGGACGAACGTGTCTGCGACAGCGACGCCGACGCGATAAATCAGATCCCGCGTCAGGTAAAGGGCGTTGAGGTTTCGGCTGTCATAAGACGCAGAGGCGACGAAATAAAGGTGTCGCTCCGTTCAAACGATTATTACGACGTCGCGTCTCTTGCCAAGAGCTTCGGAGGCGGCGGTCACATACACGCTTCCGCCTGCCGTTTCAGAACGGACGTTGCCGACGCAAAGCAAAAGATACTTGATGCCCTGCGGGACGAATTCAGATGAAAGTAAACGGCGTACTCAATTTATACAAGCCCGTCGGAATGACGTCGCACACCGCGATCTCGATCGCCAAACGGCTCCTCGGAGCCGAAAAGGCAGGTCACTGCGGCACGCTCGATCCGAACGCATCGGGAGTGCTTCCCGCAATGTTCGGGTCTTCCGTCAAGCTTTCGGAATACCTTACCGATCACGACAAACGCTATACCGCCGAGCTTATCATCGGGTACTCGACCGACACGGGCGACGTTACGGGGACGAAAACAAACGAAAGTGACGTTTTTCCGTCGTTTGACGAGATAAAAGCCGCGGCTTCTTCGTTCGTCGGAGGCTATGACCAGATACCGCCGATGTATTCGTCGCTGAAGGTGAACGGCGTAAAGCTCGTGAACGCGGCGAGAAAAGGCGTGGAGATAGAACGGGCGGCAAGGCATATAGACATTTATTCAATAGACGTTTTTGAGAAAGAAAACAGGATATATCTTTCCGTCGAATGTTCTCGCGGAACGTATATCCGCACTCTATGCGAGGATATCGCAAAAAAAGCCGGCACTCTCGGCTGTATGGGCAGCCTTGAAAGGAGCCGCGTCGGAACATTCGATATCGCGTCTTCCGTCACGCTCGATATGCTGGAGAACACGGAAGAGCAAAAGAGAAAAGACTTTCTTATCCCTACGGAGGAGATACTGTCTTCCCTTCCGTCGGTGACGCTGGCTGCGTTTTTTGAAAATCTCATCCGCAACGGCTGTGCTGTCGATGTGAAAAAACTCGGTCTCGGAAACGCCGTGACGGGCGAAGAATACCGTATCTACGGCAAGGACGGCTTTTTTGCGACGGGTGAAATCACCGAAAACGACGGCGTTATCACGCTGAAACACAAAAAAATATTCATTTGATACCTTACTTCAACAAAATTCTACACGCAAAAATGATAAACTGCTTTCAGGCGGTTTATTTTTTTATTTTCGAAAGGAAGGTCTATGATGAAGAAAAAAGCAAAGGTCGTTTTTATTCCGACAAGCGAGATATTACCGAACCCGAATCAGCCGAGAAGCTATTTTGACGACGGCTCGCTGTCGCTGCTTGCGGAAAGCATAAAGCGTTTCGGCATAATTCAGCCGATAACGGTGAAAAAGCGCGACAGCATCCCGCGTCTGAACATAAACGGGCAGAACGTGAGCGCACCCGAATTTGAGATAGTCGCGGGGGAACGCCGTTGGCGAGCCGCGAAGATGGTAGGACTTTCAAGCGTCCCCTGCATAGTCGTTGACTGCACCCGAGAAAAAGAAGCCTACATAGCGTTCACCGAAAACGTGTTCCGCGAAGACCTTTCGTTTTTCGACATAGCCTCCGCGCTTCAGGATATGCTGGCGATGACCGGCTGTACGCAGACGGAGCTTGCCGAAAAGCTGTCGCTGAGTCAGCCGGCGATAGCGAACAAGCTGCGCCTTCTCAAACTGCTGCCCGAAGAACGCGAGGTGATACTCAAAAACAAGCTCACCGAAAAGCACGCGAGAGCCTTTATACGCATAACCGATCCGTCGGTGAGAAGCCGTTTCATAAACGAAACCGTAAAAATGTCTCTTTCGTCTGCCGAGCTTGACAAAAAGATAAACGCCTACCTTTCGGGGAACGAAGGCAAAAAGAAAAAACAGCCTGCCGAGAATCCGCCTCAGCCGTCCTTCCGCGGAAAGCGCATAGGCGTGATATCTGACATAAACTGCTTTTTCAATTCGATAAACAACGCGGTGAAAATGGTGCGCGACGTCGGCGTGAACGTGGAAAGAAAAGAGATCGACACCGGTGACGCGATAGAGATCGTCATCACGGTGCCGAAAAAGAAAGTCCGTGCGGTATAATATTATTTTGCGAACCGCTCCGTCAGCCGTTTGTTCACGAAAGCGCCGATGAGCGTCGTATACATACAGGCGTAAAGCCACAGAAGCAGGAACACCACGGCGGCAAGGTCGCCGTAAAGCGTGCCTCCGGAAAACAGATAATAGTCGAGGTACAGCGAGTAGAAATACGACACCGCCGTCCAGCCGACACCCGCAAAAGCCGCGCCGATCCAGACAGTACCGAAGTTTTTGCGCTTTCCGAGTGAAAACATATAAAGAAGCAGATGCACGAGAGATACGAAAGCCGTGAGGAACAGCAGTCGCATCCCCTCTTTGATGAACGTTATCTCCTTTATCGCGGGGAGATGCGAATGAAGGAACGAAAGTATCAGATTGCCGAAAGCGACGAAAACGAGCGACAGAATTATCATCAGTATGAAAACGAGGACATATATGACCGATCTCGCTCTGTCGCGTGCGGTGTTCTCGCTTTCTTCGCCGTAAGCCGAATGTATGCCGCGGATAACGGAAAAGACGCCCTTTGACGAAGCCCAGAGCGTACCGATGACCGACACGGGAATGACCGCGCCGGCGGTAAATCCCTTTTCGCTTTCAAAAGCGCCGAGGATGATATCGGGCACGATAGGCGGCAGCGACTCCATAACGCGCTTCAATCCGGCATTGTCGGCAAACGGTATGAACCTTATTATGCCGAACATTATTGCGCAGAACGGGATGAGTGAAACGAACGTGAAAAACGCCGCCTGTGCCGAAAACGCACCGAGGTTCCGCTTTCCCATATCGGAAAGGACGTTTTTCAGATATTCATACACCTTTTCAATCTTCTGCTTCATCTGCAATATCCCTTATTCTTCTGCCGTACAGTATGCGCCGCGATGCCCTCGCAAGGAAATACATAAGAACTGTGGAAAGTGCGCCGACAAAAACGGTAAACAGTATTTCGGTAAGTCCGAGATGCACGATTTCAAACATATCCCCGAGTAAAACGACACCCGATATGAACAGGGCAGCCACAACTGCCATAAGCAATTTTCCAAGCCAATTCGGCGGATAGCATATCGTGAAAAGCACTAGGAACGAAATAAAGCCCGTAATGTAAAGCGCCATCGTGGGGATGCATAACGGATCGACCGTGAACGCAAAAAACGTGCCGTCGAAAATTTCGGATAATCTCTCAAGACTGCCCAAAAACGTCACCGCCGCCGCGATGGTTATGCCGCCGGGAAGCGAACGCAGTATAACGTTCCCGAAAAAGTTGCCTTTTATCCGCTCGTGATTAGGCTCGAACGCGAGTACGACCGACGGAAAGCCGATGCACACCCCCGATATGAGCGACTGATGTATCGGCTGGAACGGGAATTTTTGGTGCAGGAGCAGGAAAGATATCGCCATAAACGTCGCGTAGACCGTTTTTGTAAGGAAAAACGACGCCGAACGCTGGATATTGTTCACCGAACGTCTGCCCTCGGCGATGATGTGCGGCAGCGAATCAAAGTCGGAGCCGAGAAGTACAAGGCGGGCGGTATTGCGCGCCGCGTCGGTGCCGCTGCCCATAGCGATGGAGCAGTCCGCCTCTTTCATAGCAAGCACGTCATTCACACCGTCGCCCGTCATAGCCACGGTGTGTTTTTTCTTCTTCAAAGCGGCAATAAGCTGCTTCTTCTGGAACGGCGTCACGCGCCCGAAAACGACGTATTCGGCTGCCGCTTTTTTTATGTCGGCTTCGGTCTTCAGCGTCGAACAGTCGATATATTTTTCCGAATCCGGGACGCCGCACACCTTTGCTATCGAAGACACGGTGACGGGGTTGTCGCCGGAAATTATCCTTACCCCGACGTCCTCTCTCACGAGATAGGCGATGAGGTCGGGCGCTTCTTTTCTTATCTTGTCGCGCAGCAGCACGAACGCCGCGGGACGCATATCGTCGGGCAGTCTGCCGTGATCCATATTATATTTCGACGTGCAGAGCAGCAGCACGCGGTAATCGGCGGCATAAGTCGCCGCTTCGGCAAGCACGGACTGATTGTAGGGCATTATATATTCGGCGGCGCCGATGACGACGCTTCCGATGCCGTTAAAGACGCAGCCCGACCATTTTTCCTTTGACGAAAACGGGATCACCTTTGATGCCTTGTATCCGGGATCGTCCGGGTAGGAGTCGCCTATCGCTTCCATAGTGGCGTTGTCCTTGCCGAGAGAAGACGCAAGGGCGGCAAGCAGTTTTTCGACGTCGTATTCGTCGCTTTTCACGACTATCTTTTCGACGTTGAGCCTGCCTTCGGTGAGAGTCCCCGTTTTGTCAAGGCAGATCGTATCGACGCGGGAGAGCATTTCGACCGAATAGAGGTCTTTGACAAGCACGGAATATCTCGACAGCTTGACTACCGAAAGCGCAAGTGCCGTTGACGTAAGGAGCATAAGCCCCTGCGGTATCATACTGAGCAGCGACGCGGAGGTTATCTCGACCGTCTGACGTATGGACGAGGTTATTGCGTACTGATCGAGAAACAGGAAAAATCCGAGCGGAAAGATCACGAACGAAAGTATGCTTATCACCAGCTTCAGCGACGACATAAGCACGCTTTTGCCCGCTTTCATCGACTTTGCCGACTTGGAAATGGACGAAATATAGCTCATATCGGCTATCTTGTCGGCACGCGCACGACATTCGCCGCTTGAAACGAACGAGCCTGCAAGCAGCGTTTCGCCCGCTCCCTTGAACACGGCGTCGCTTTCGCCCGTGACGAACGATTCGTTGGCTTCACATTCGCCGGAAACCACCACGCAGTCAACGGCGACCTGATCGCCGATGCGGTAAACGAGGATATCGTCAAGCACGATGCCTTCGGAAGCGACCTTCGTTTCCCTGCCGTTCCTTATGACGGTACTGCCGCTGCGCGACACGAACGAGAGCCTGTCGGTAGCTTTCTTGGCGCGAAGCTCCTGTATTATCCCGATAAACACGTTGGCGACGATGACGGTCAGAAACAGCAGATTCTTATACGATCCGACCGCAAGCAGGGCGACGGCGATTATGATGTTCACAAGGTTGAAGAGCGTCATCAGATGCCCGATTATTATTCTTGAAACGCTTTTTGTGCCGACCGCGGAATCGTAGTTGACAAAGCCGTGTTCCGTTCTTTCTTTCACCTGTTTGTCGTTCAGCCCCGTCTGCGCATCGGGCAGATAGCGGACTGCCGACGAAAAATCAGGTCTTTTCTTTTTGCTTTTGTCGGACATATTGCTGCACCTCTTTTCGGGAAATACCCTTTTTTTGATTATATCATACACGTTTCAAAATTTCAACCGTGATGAATGTAAAAATAAAACGATTGACTAATTTTTGAACTTATGCTATAATAATGAAAATATAAGCAGATCGGGGCGAAATATATGAAGATCACGAGCAGTCTTTCAAAAGAAGAGCTTATTTCAAGCTGGGACGAATACACGTCTCCTTCCCGTTTTGCCGGAAGCGACGGTATGTTCGACGACGTTTTCATATCAAAACGCAAAGACGACAAGGTGACTCTCACGCGCAAGCCGCGCGAAAGCTTTGATATGTTCACCACCGTTTTTCGCGGCAGGATAAACAAAGAAGCAGGCGGCTCGTCGGTAAAAGGCGTTTTCACCGTCGGCGTGATAGACTACATCGTGTCCGTCGTCTTTGCCTTTGTCTACGGCTACATAGTTTACACCGTTTACGAGCGCAGCGGCAGTTCGCTTGACGGCAAAATAATGCTGCTCGTCGTGCTGGGACTCGTTTTTCTTTTCCTTGCTCTGCGTCCGAGAACGTCCGCAAAGAAAAAATATATGGCTTTATTTGATAAAATTACGGAAAAGCGTTGACAAAACGCATTGCAGTGTATATAATCAGTTCAATTATATATTTTTATTCTGCGGAGGTAATATTATGCTCAATTATGAAGACAAGTTCGGTAAAGAGGCAATAACGTTCGACGACGTACTGCTCGTACCCGCCGAAAGCCACGTCACGCCCGACAAAGTGCGCCTTGAAACGAATCTGACCAAAACGATACGTCTCAACATTCCGCTTATGACCGCCGCAATGGACACAGTCACGGAAAGCCGTATGGCAATAGCCATTGCCAGAGAAGGCGGTATCGGCGTCATCCATAAGAATATGACGATCGAAGAGCAGAGCGACAACGTGCTTCGCGTCAAGAGAAGCGAAAACGGCGTCATCAACGATCCGTTCTACCTCGGCAAGGACAATTACGTTTACGAAGCCGACGCCCTTATGGGCAAATACCGCATTTCGGGTATGCCTATCTGCGACGAGAACAAGCATCTTATCGGCATACTCACAAACAGAGATATGCGTTTCCTTTCCGATTACAACATAAAGATCGAAGACGTGATGACGAAGGACAACCTCGTCACGGCTCCCGCAGGCACCACGCTTGACGAAGCAAAAGAGATCCTCAGACGCCGCAAGATCGAAAAGCTCCCGCTTATCGACAACGAAGGCAAGCTCTGCGGACTTATTACGATAAAAGACATAGAAAAAGCAGTCAAATACCCCAACGCCGCAAAGGACGTACACGGCAGACTTCTCTGCGCCGCCGCCATCGGCGTTACCAACGACATCCTCGACAGAGCGTCCGCTCTTCTCGAAGCCGGTGCCGACGTGCTTGTACTCGACTCGGCTCACGGTCATTCCGAAGGCATCATAAACGCCTGCAAAAAGGTCAAAGCCGCGTTCCCGTCCTGCCAGCTCATCGCGGGCAACATAGCCACCGCCGAGGGCGCGAGAGCGCTGATAGATGCCGGCGCCGACTGCGTAAAGGTCGGTATAGGCCCCGGCTCGATATGCACCACCCGCGTGGTCGCAGGTGTCGGCGTTCCGCAGATAACCGCGGTCTACGACGTTGCCTCCGTTGCCGGAAAACTCGGAGTTCCCGTCATTGCCGACGGCGGCATAAAATATTCGGGCGACCTTGTAAAAGCGCTTGCCGCAGGCGGCGACGTGGTTATGGTCGGTTCTCTTGTCGCAGGCTGCGAAGAAGCACCGGGAGAACTTGAAATATTCCAGGGCAGACAGTTCAAGACCTACCGCGGAATGGGCTCCATCACCGCTATGCAGAAGGGCTCGAAGGACAGATATTTCCAGAACGGCACCAAAAAGCTCGTTCCCGAAGGCGTCGAAGGCCGTGTGGCATACAAGGGCGCACTTTCCGAAACGGTCTATCAGCTTATGGGCGGTCTCAGAAGCGGTATGGGCTACTGCGGCGCGTCCACGCTCGTGGAGCTTAAAGAAAAGTCAAAATTCGTCCGCATAACCGGTGCCGGACTCAGAGAATCGCATCCTCACGACGTACTCATCACCAAGGAAGCACCCAACTATTCGGTCGATCCTTCCAAAAACTGATTTTTGAATATACAAAATACTCGGGAGTATTCTTATGAGTAAATTTTACATTCCCGAAGGCTACAAGTCGTCGCTGAATCTGTATCAGACTCAGTCGGCGATCGGGATCCTTAAAAAAACGTTTGAAAAATACCTTTGCGCGTCGCTCAATCTCAAGCGCGTGTCCGCGCCGCTTTTCGTCGTACCCTCCACGGGGCTGAACGACGACCTCAACGGCTACGAACGTCCCGTCGGTTTCGATATCCCCGACGCCGGGATAAACGCCGCCGTGGTACATTCGCTTGCAAAATGGAAACGTCTTGCGCTCTACCGTTACGGCTTCGTCCCCGACGAAGGGCTTTACACCGATATGAACGCCATAAGACGCGACGAAGAGCTTGACAACACCCATTCCGTTTACGTTGACCAATGGGACTGGGAAAAGGTCATCACCCGCGAGGACAGAAACGAAAATTACCTCAAACGCACGGTGCAGAGCATCGTTGACGCGATATGCAATACCCTCGTTGAGCTGAAGCGCGAATATTCGCAGCTCGACGTTGACCTTTGCCGCGACGTGACCTTTGTCACGTCTGCCGAGCTTGAAGACATTTATCCGTCGCTTTCTCCGGAAGAACGCGAAAACGTTTTTACAAAAGAGCATAAGACCGTGTTCGTTATGGCTATCGGCGAAAAGCTCAAAAGCGGCAAGCCTCACGGCGGACGCGCCCCCGACTACGACGATTGGAGCCTCAACGGCGATATCCTGTTCTGGGACGACGTACTCGGCAAAGCGCTCGAAATTTCGTCAATGGGTATCCGCGTCGATGCTTCTTCGATGAAGTCGCAGCTTGAAAAGTCGGGCAAGACCGAACGTGCTTCGCTTCTCTTCCATCAGATGGTACTTAACGACACGCTTCCGCTCACTATGGGCGGCGGTATCGGTCAATCGAGACTTTCGATGCTGCTCCTCGGCAAAGCCCATATAGGCGAGGTGCAGTCGTCGGTGTGGGACACCGAAACCCTTGAAAAAGCAAAAGAAAACGGTATAATAATTCTGTAAAATCAAAAAAAGATTTCCGCGGCAAACGTCGCGGATTGATAAGGCAGTTTTTTGGATTGTTCGGTAAGATACAATATGCGGCTATATCGACAAATCAGAATTTGAGGAGGAAGATATGATAATAAAAATAGATTCGTTACCTAAATCAAGTGATTGTAATAATCGGTTTACGATTGAAGATTATATACATAATAAACTATCTGAAGCAGAACAATTGGTTGCATTGGATTTCATAAAGTTTTTAAGTGACCATAATTTAGCTTTTCATAAAGATAACGGTGGGTGTTGGATTAATAAAATATATTATTGGGTTAAATTAAGGGATAAATGCGTATGCTTTATTGCTATAAAAGATCCTGATGAACCAACTAACAATTGGACAGTTTGGTCTGATGATATGAGTACAGAGTGGCTGGCAAATTATGAAGCAGAAAACTGTATAAAAGAAATAGCGTGGAAACACATAGACCATTGTGGTCACTGTGGTTCGTGTGGTGGAGGAAGACATAAGATAGTTTTTGGAAAAGAATTTAATGATGTATGTGGATGTACATTCAGGGTTGACAATCCCAATATTGATGATTTAATCTTTCTCAAAAAAATGGTCGAAATCAGAATTGATGAAATTCAAAACTATTCCAAATAATCATTATTACAAATCCCGGTTTGTCGAAAAAATCGAGTAGGAGGTCACCCATTAGTTGAGTGACCGACCTCTCACACCACCGTGCGTACCGTTCGGTACACGGCGGTTCAATCATAATTAGTGCAGAGACTTGTACGCTTCGGATATGTCATAATATCCCCAGTGTGCAAGTCTTTCGTTTGTAATTGTGTGATGTAGTATACCACTGCCTGCGATAGCCCAATATCCTTTGCGAGTGTTTCCGTTTCTGTATGCCTTCCAAGGTTCCATTCCGTATTTTATCAATTTCTGTACCCTTGTTCTCGGTAACTTCCACTGCTTCCAAATATACATTCGTATTCTTCGGCGTAACCACTCGTTCCACCTTTCCATTAGTGTTTTAATATCCGCAATTCCGTAATAATTAAGCCAACCTCTCATAAATACCTTGATGTTATTGAACACGATATCGAGTTTTCTGCCTTGACTTCGGGAAGTAAGTTCCTTCAGCTTGTCTTTGGCTTTCTTCTTGGCTTTTGCGTGAACTCGGATATAATTACCCTTTCCGTTCCTTCCCATTGCAAAGCCAAGAAAGCAAAATTTCGGATTGAATAAACACTGACTGCTCTGCTCTTTTCCGTATTTACCTTGAGTTTTAGTTTCTTTTCAAGATAAGCCGTACTTGTTCCGAGCAATCTTTCTGCCGCACGAATACTCTTTGCCAAAAGTATTATGTCATCTGCATACCGTATTACCTTTACTCCTCTGCTTTCAAACTCCTTGTCAAATCTGTCAAGGTATATGTTTGCAAGCAACGGCGAGAGGTTTCCGCCTTGCGGCGATCCCTCCTCCGTTTTCATCACGATTCCGTTTTCCATCACTCCGCTTTTCAGATATTTCTTGATTAGGTCTATCAGCACCTTATCTTTAATATCCTCTCGAAGCATATTCATCAGCATATCGTGGTTCAGAGTGTCAAAGTATTTGGATAAATCAAGACATACCGCAGATGTGTATCCCATATCTGCATACTCTTTTACTTTGAGTATTGCATCCTTTGCACTTCTGTGCGGTCTGTAGCCGTAACTTCCATCTGAGAATTTCGGCTCATAGATTGGTGTTAGTACCTGTGCTATTGCTTGTTGGATAATGCGGTCTATGACTGTCGGTATTCCCAACTTCCTTATTCCGCCATTATCCTTTGGGATTTCCACTCTACGCACGGGTTGCGGTTTGTATTTACCGTTTCTTATGCTTTCAAGCAGTCCTTCCCGATGTTCCTTCAGCCAAGGAAGCGCTTCATCCACGGTCATCCCGTCTACTCCGCTTGCTCCCTTATTGGCTTTTACCTGCTTGTATGCTCTGTTCAGATTATCTCTGTCCAAAACCTTACAGAGTAGGTCTGCACCGTCCTTTTCTTCCGTTTCCCGTGTTTCGGTACTGCACGCTTCTGCATACTCTTTGTGTTCCACACTATCCCTTTGCAGACAGCCACCGTTTTCGGTGTATTCTGTTTTCATCATACCGACTTCCTTTCTCCGTTTACTTCGGACTTATGATTGTTCAGTCCTTCCCGAAATTCCTTTCGGTACTATGACCTCTGCTGACTTCTTGCAGTTCGTTGTTACTACAGAAAAAAATTCTGCCTGCAAGACCTCCTCGGGTAAGCATATCCACCTTCGCCTCATATATCTGCCGCATTTACATTACAAAGTTCGGGCAGTATCGGACTT